>CAZYUN010000007.1:0-18182 GCA_964650755.1 uncultured Gammaproteobacteria bacterium | reverse complement strand
AAATTGAAAGAAGATGCTGAGGCCAAATTGGGAGAAAAAATAACTGAAGCAATCATTACCGTTCCGGCTTATTTTGATGATTCTCAAAGACAAGCAACCAAAGATGCCGGAGAAATTGCCGGCTTAAAAGTTTCTCGTATTATTAATGAGCCGACGGCTGCCGCTTTGGCTTATGGTTTTGAAAAAAAGCAAGGACAACAAATCGCTGTTTATGATTTAGGTGGCGGTACTTTTGATATTTCTATTCTTGATGTCGCCTCTGATACGGTTGAAGTAAAATCAACTAATGGTGATACGCATTTGGGTGGTGATGATTTTGATTTGAAAATCATGAATTATATTTTAGATGAATTCAAAAAACAAGAAGGAATGGATTTGGGCAAAGATGCTACCGCTTTACAGCGCGTTAAAGAATCTGCCGAAAAGGCCAAGATTGAATTATCGACCCAGATGGAAACAGAAATCAACCAGCCGTTTATTACTATGGGTAGTGATGGTAACCCCAAACATTTGAATTTAAGAATGACTCGAGCTCAATTAGAGTCATTAGTTTCAGATTTGGTTGAGAACACCTTTGAGCCGGTTAAAAAAGCTTTGGCCGATGCTAAAATGTCGGTTGGTGATATTGAAGAGGTGGTTTTGGTTGGCGGTATGACTCGTATGCCTTTAGTCCAAAAGAAAGTTGAAGAATTTTTTGGTAAAAAACCCAATATTTCAGTTAATCCTGATGAGGTAGTCGCTTTGGGAGCAGCTGTTCAGGCCGGAGTTTTACAGGGTGATGTTAAAGATGTTTTATTGCTTGATGTCACTCCTTTGACTTTGGGTATTGAAACTTTGGGTGGAGTCGCTACTCCTTTGATCGAAAGAAACACTACCATCCCAACTTCTCGCAGTCAGATTTTTTCTACCGCTGCTGATAATCAGCCAGGCGTAGAGATTCATGTCTTGCAAGGTGAGCGTCCCATGGCGACTGATAATAAAACTTTGGGCAGATTCATGCTTGATGGAATTCCACCAGCACCACGTGGTGTTCCGCAAATTGAAGTTACTTTTGATATTGATGCTAATGGTATTTTAAATGTTAAGGCCCAAGATAAAGCAACCAGTCGCGAACAAAAAATTACAATTACCGCTTCTTCCGGATTATCTAAAGAAGAAATAGAAAAAATGAAACTTGATGCTGAAGCTCATGCTGAAGAAGATAAGAAAAAGAAAGAATTGATTGATTTGAAAAATCAGGCGGAGAGCTTAATTTTTACTACTGAAAAAACTTTAACTGATGCGGGTGATAAAGTTAGTGCCGATGATCGCAAAGCGATTTTGGATCAAGTTGAAGATTTGAAAAAAGCCAAAGAGGGGACTGATATTGATTTGTTGAAACGCAATTACGAAGCATTATCATCAGCTATTCAAAAAGTTGGCGCCTCAATGTATCAACAATCAACCGCTAATCAGGCCGGTGATGCAACTCAACAATCCGGCGGTTCAACTCAAGAAAAAACCAATGAACCGATTGATGCTCAATATGAAGAGGTGAATAAATAATTTGTTCATGTCTGTCAGCTCCAAAAATGGGGCTGTCAGCACGAGTAAATTATTGTGTACAATTTTTGATCTTGATTCTGATTTAATTCTAATAAAATCATTATGAATAAAAACACAAATAACAATCAAGAAATTAGAATTACCGATAATTCGGCTGGAGGAGAATATTCTAATGCCTTGCAAGTGATTCATTCTCGTGATGAATTTTTGTTGACATTTTTTAATGTAGTACCACCCAATGGTCGCGTTTGTTCTAAAATCATTACTGGTCCTGGTCATTTTAAGAGAATGCTGTCTGCTCTTAATGATAATCTGAAAAAATATGAAGCTCAATACGGCGTGATTCAAGAAGCGGTTAGTCCGAAAAGTGAAATTGGTTTTAAGGATAACTCTTGACTAAATTAATTATTTTTGTTAATCTTTGTATTGGTTCTTTACAAGCTTACTAAATGAAAGCAAACCTTGTCGACTCATTAAGAGTCAAACCTCCGGCTGATCCGGAAGAAGGGATTTTGATCATGATTACAGAAAGAGTTTTTTCAATTGAGGTTTCTGATATTTTTTCTGCGCGTACTAACATTTATAAAACCAAAGGACTTTTCAAATTTTTTGAACGTATCTTGTTTGGATTTTTACTCAAACTTTGCGACAAAAAAGATCCCGATGGTTGGATTAATTTTTTGGATGTTGAGTGCGGTATACCGCAATTTGGCCGTCGCTTTGGTGGGATAGATTTTCACAAAGAATATCCTCAAAAAGTAGTTGATTGCCCCCCTGATTTTTCTTGGATTATTGTTTTTGAAAAAGGTGGTCGTATTCATCGTTTTGAGGTTCTGGGTGGAAATTTGCGCGATTATATTCATCCCGATTATTGGCCACTTTATCTTTGGAGAGAAAATGGTTTCGTGGTTGGTGAACGTTTTTGTTTTGAATATTTGAATAATAGTGGCTCTAGTAGTTCTATTGCTGAGGTTTTGAAGATAATTTTGTTTGTTCCTAATGACCGTGAAGAAGTTGGCCAAGCAAAAACATCCGATACTTCAGTTGCTAGTCCTTCGGTGACTCCGCCGGTTAACCCCGAAGAATTTATTGATAAACGCTTTCAGTAAGTCAGTAAGCTTGAAATACAATACAGAGGTTGCTTCAACCTCTTTTTATTTTTTATTTTTTTATATAATCTATGTCCAAAAATTACTATGATGTTTTAGGAGTTACCAAATCAGCCAATCAAGATGATATTAAAAAAGCTTTTCGCAAATTAGCTCATGAATATCATCCTGATAAAAAAACCGGCAACGCAGATAAGTTTAAAGAAATTAATGAGGCCTATCAAGTTCTGGGCAATGAAGAAAAAAGAAGCCAATATGACAGATATGGTCAAACTTTTTCTGGTGCCGGCAGTAATGGCGGAGGTTTTTCTGGCAATCCTTTTGGTGGCGGTGGTTTTGGTGGTTATAATCAGGGCAATGTTAATTTTGATTTTGGCGATCTTAATGATTTGGGTGATTTGTTTGGTAATTTTTTTGGCGGTTCCGGTGGTAGAAGATCGGGGCCAGTGCGTGGTTCTGATTTGCAAGTAGAAGTTACTATTGATTTTTTGGAGGCGGTTTTTGGAGTTGAGAAAATAATTGAAATTAATAAAAAAGTAGTTTGTGATGTTTGTGGCGGTCAAGGAGCGGAGCCAGGTTCAAAAATAATTACTTGTTCAACTTGCGGTGGAAGTGGGAGAGTTATTAGAATGCAACAAACTTTTTTGGGTAATTTTCAAACTCAAGCAGTTTGTCCTGATTGTCAGGGGGCTGGAAAAAAACCTGAAAAAAAATGTCGCCATTGTCAGGGTCATGGTAATGTTTCTGGTCGAGAAAAAATTAAGGTTTCTTTGCCTGCTGGAATAGATGATGGACAATCGGTTAAGTTGTCGGGTAAGGGTGAGGCCGGAGAAAGCGGAGCTTGTGGTGACTTATATATTAAAGTTAGGGTGAGGGCGAACAAAAATTTTGTTCGACGAGGTTTTGATGTTTTATCTGAAATTAAATTATCAGTTAAACAAGCTATTTTGGGTGATAAGATTATGGTTGAAACGGTAGATGGTCCAATAGCTTTAAAAATTCCCGAAGGAACACAAAGCCAAGCGATTTTTCGTTTAAAGGGCAGGGGCGTTAATCGTTTAAATGATTATGGACGTGGCGATCATCTGGTTACGGTTATTGTTGAAATACCGAAGGGATTATCAAAACAAGAAAGAAAGATTTTAGAACAAATTAATTTTTAATTTTATATGGCTTGGTTTTATATTTTTGTCTTATTTTTAATCCTCATCATTACGCTGGTGCTTTTGTTTTTTTCTGTATCTTTTTTTGTTGGCTTGATAATGGCTGGGGGCGTACCTTTTATTTCCTTGCCAAAAAAGGATTGGCTATATCTTTGTCGGTCAGCAGATTTCAAATCTAATCAGGTGGTTTATGATTTAGGTTGTGGTAAGGCCAATTTATTATTGACCGCAGTTAAGAATTATGATGTTAGGGGAGTTGGTTATGAGATTTCTTTGTGGCCATATCTTTGGGCTAATTTAAAATCTTGGAAATATAAAAATCGAATTGAGTTACATTTAAAAAATTTTTTTAAAGCTGATTTAAGTCGGGCTGATGTGATTTTTTGTTATTTATTTCCCGAAACTATGGCGAAACTTGAAGAAAAATTTGAAAAAGAGCTCTCGCCCGGGTCAAAAGTAGTTTCTTATGCTTTTAAGCTATCGAATCGTCAACCTGATAAAATAATTGAAAAACCCGGAACTAAAATGGGAATAATTTATATTTATCAATATTAAATTGGAAAATAAAAAAAACGCTAAAATAATTAGCGTTTTTTGTTTGATTACTTGATGTACCGCCACGGGGAATTGAACCCCGGTTACCTCCGTGAGAGGGAGGCGTCCTAGCCACTAGACGATGACGGCTTATTTTTTTGAAGTTTAACATAAAAACCCCAAAAAATCAAGATTGACTAATAAAATATTTGCTTTTTATGTTGTTTTTAGTTATTATAATAAGTAATTAATAATCTAATTTATGAACAAAGTTGCTATTTCCACTGGCCTAAAATCTTTTATTTGGGTTTGTTTGGGGGTAATTTTTTTTAGTGTTTTGTTTGTTTTTTCTGGCTTATTTTTCCCCTTTATAACCAGTAAAACAATAATTTTTCAAATTGTTGTTGAATTGATGTTTGTCGCTTTTTTATTGTTATGCTTGTTTGATTCTAAGTATCGTTTGCAATTGAGTTCTACCGTTTTGTTGTTGGGTGTGTATTTATTGTTTCTTACTGTTGCCTCTTTGTTTTCTGGTAATGATTTTTATCGATCATTTTGGTCCAACAATGAACGCAGTGATGGTATTTTGTTATTGACTCATTTGTGGTTATTTTCTATTGTCTTAACTGGTTTTTTAAGATCACTAAAGGAATGGTTGTATGTTTTGGATATATTTTTGGTTGCTTGTTTTGCTGTTGCTGTTGTGGCTTTAGATCAATATTTGGCTTTGATTTGGCCCGATGCTTGGAGTGCTCATTTTATTCCCTCTAGTAATGGCGCTCGCTTGGCTTCTACTATTGGTAATGCCGGTTATGTTGGTGGCTATATGGTGTTTGGTTTTTTTATTTCTTTATTTATGTTTTTGAAGCGTTTTTCTTTAAAAAGTATTTGGTTAAATTTGTGGTATGGCTTGGTTTTTTTTGTGAGTTTTTTTATTGCCATACAAACCCAAACCAGAGGTGCTTATTTGGCTTTGGGTTTTGGTATATTGGTGCTTTTAGTTTATTTAATGTGGTTTTATTTTAATTACAAATATTTAAAATTGGCATTAATTGCTATTTTGCTTTTTGGTATCTTTAGTTTAGGTGGGTTGTTTTATTTTAAAGATTCTTCATTTGTAAAAAATCAGTCAATTTTAAATAGAATTTCTTCTATCTCAGTTTCTTCGGGTACCGCTGTTAATCGTTTGGTTACTTGGGAGATAGGTTGGCGCGGATTGCAAGAACGGCCGATTTTGGGTTATGGACAAGAAAATTTTTATCAAGTTTTTGATCGTTATTATAATACTAAAAATACTGAACATTGGTTTGATCGTTGTCATAATATGTTCTGTGATCGGGCGATTACCGGTGGCTCGTTTGGTTTGTTGTCTTATTTGGCTTTATTATTATTACCCTTTATTTATTTGTGGATTAGATATATTAAGCAAGAATCAGATCAAACAGAAAAAAATGACAATCAAGAGCATTGGTCTAGAAAATTTTTAATGCCGGTTATTTTTAGTATTTTAATTATTGCTTATATTATCCAAAACTTTTTTATTTTTGAAGCTTTGGCTACCTATATCCCACTTATTATGGTTTTGAGTTTTGTTGGTTTATATGGTAAGAACTGGAGTCCGCAAATTTTAAATTCTGAAAAATTTAAAAAATCTTTAAGTATTTTTGCTATTGTTTTGTTGCTACCGTTAATGTGGCTTTTTAGTTTGTATCCTATCAGAGCTAATGCCGATTTCATTAAAGTTTTGTCTAGCAATAGCACTAACTTGAATGCTAAAATTTATGCTTTTGAAGAAGTTTTAAATCGCGGTACTTTTGGTAATCAAGAATATAGGCGTCATTATTTTAGTTTTTATGAGAGTGTAATGATGGATTATTTATCTCAAACGCCCAATAGAAATTCAGAAACAGATCAAATAATGGCTGATTTTTCTAATAAAATGGAAGCACAATTAAATCTCCAAATTCAAGAAAATCCCAATAATGTTTCTAATTTTATAACTTTAATGAGATTTTATAATATTTCTTATTATTTTGATCTTAATCGTTTATATAAAGCTATTGCTTTGTCAGATCATGTGATTTCTTTGAGTTCTGGTAGACCTCAAATTTATTATGAAATCTCTAGCTCCCATTTTTATTTGTCTGCGTATTATAAAGCAACTGGTAATGATAATGGCGCTAAAGAAGAATTAGTTAATACTATTAAAATCTTTCATCAAGGGGCTGAGAAAAATTATTATAAAAATCAGGCCTTTGATCAGTTAGCTTCATTTTTGTTGTCCATCAAGTTTAATAGTAATGGTGAATTTTTTGCTTCAACAATGCGAGAGTCAGTAAATTCGGAGTTGATACGAGAAGTTTTAAATGATTTGACGGAGTGGTCTAAAGTTTTGGGTGAAGGCGAAACTCAAGACAAGCTTGAAGAAAGAAGTGTGATGTTAAAAGAATTAGAAAATTGGCTTATAAAATAAATAAAAAAGACGACTTATTAGTCGTCTTTTTTTAATGCTTATTGGATTATTGTTTCAGATAAACTGCTAGAGTTTTATTAAACATGGTTTCAAAATTAAACTCTTGATAAATTTTATTTTTATTAGCCAGCGCAAGTCGTTCTCTTAATTGTTGATCATTTATCATGTTGATCATTAATTCCGATAGTTCTCTGGCATCTCCCGGGTTAAACATTAAGCCATTAAAATCCTCAGTAATGATTTCGGGTATACCGCCGGTATTAGTCGCTATCAGTGGTAGTTCGGCAAAGCCGGCTTCTAATAAAAAGTATGGTAGCCCCTCTTTATAGGAGGGGAGAATGGCAACATCAAAAGCTGATAAATATTGATTGCCGTTTTTAATTTCTCCCAATAAAATAGCGTCATCTTGTAGATTTTTTTCGGCGATGGATTTTTTTAATTCAGCTTCTAATTCTCCTTTACCGATAATGAAAGCTTTAAAACCAGTAATGCCAGATTTTTTTATTAACTCTATGGCTTCAATTAATACATTTAGTCCTTTGTTGTGATAAAAATTGGCAATAGTTATAAAAGAAATATAATTTCCATTAGGTAGATTTAATTCTTGTTGTGCTGTTATTTTTGCTTTTAATTTTATTTCGTTAAATTTGAGTCCATTGTAAATCGTTACCATTTTTTTAGTTGGAGAGATTTTGTTATTTAACCCTTGTTTTAAATCATAATCAGAAACACAAATAATTTTGTCTTTAAAAATAGCTGAAAATTTTTCTAAAAAAATATATAACCTGTTTTTGTTTTTAGACATTGGTTCATTAAAAACCCAACCATGGACAGTATAAACTATTCGGCATTTGTAGTTAAAAATTTTATAAAAAAATCCGGCTAATGATCCCAATAATCCTGCCTTAGTGCTATTTAAGTGTATAACATCGGGCTTAACCTTAAAATATAAAAAAATTATTTCAAAAATACAGATAATGTCAGTGATGATTGAAATCTCTCTTTTTAGATTTTTTATTTGGTGGGCTTTAATTCCATTCAAGCCGGCTTCTTGTTGGAGCCAGGATGATTTTAGATTTTCTCCAATAGCTATTTCTACTTCATTTTGACAATTTTGTATTTTTATGTTGTGGGCTAAATCTCTAACATAAAGTTGGGCGCCACCCAACTCTCCTTGGGTTATTAGATATAGTATTTTCATAATCTTGTTGTTATATTTTAAAGCTTGATTTTTATGGTTGTTTTCTGATATAATGATAGGGTATTTATATGATATTTTCAAGTTTTTATGCGATTAAAAATAGGTTTTATTGGTCAGGGTTGGATTGGTAAAAATTATGCCGATGATTTTGAGGAGAGGGGTTTTGAAGTTGTTAGATACGCTTTAGAAGAAACTTATATTCTTAATAAATCCGCTATTGCTGAATGCGACATTGTTTTTATTGCCGTTCCTACTCCCACAACACCAAGGGGATTTGATGATTCTGTTGTTAGAGATTCCATTAAATTGATTGGGGGTGGCAAGATGGCCGTAATTAAATCTACTATTTTGCCAGGCACGACAGAATCTATTCAAGCTGAAAATCCTAATATTTTTGTTTTTCATTCGCCGGAATTTTTGTCGGTTTCTACGGCTCAAGAAGATGCTCGTAAACCGCAAAGAAATATTATTGGCATCCCTGTTGATGATCAAATATACAGAGATAAGGCAAATGAAATTTTATCGATTTTGCCTCAAGCAGATTTTTCTTTAATTACTACAGCTAAAGAAGCTGAATTGTTTAAATATTTACGTAATTGTTTTTTTTATACCAAAGTCATTTATATGAATATACTTTATGATTTGGCTGAAAAAATAGGTTGTGATTGGGAAGTATTAAAAACAATAATGGCTAATGATCCTTGGATTGGTAAAATGCATATAGATTCCGTTCATAAAAATGGTCGTGGTGCTGGCGGGGGATGTTTTATTAAAGATTTTTCAGCTTTGAGGGGATTTTATAGCCAACATATTACTAATAATAAATCAAATGAAGTTTTGAACTCTCTAGAACAAAAAAATCTTGAATTATTGTTGAATAGCGAGAAAGATTTAGAGTTATTAAATGATGTTTATGGTAATATTTTTTAGTTTTATTTGAAACATAATAATACATATTGACATCTTTTGATACTTATTGATATAGTATTAGTATATTAAGTATTAATTCAAATTCCTTGATTTATGTCAGAAATTAAGCCCAATGAAGTTTATACTCCAGCCGAAACGAGTGATTTATTAAAGGTTAGTTCTAGCACTATTAAACGCTTACTCAAAAGCGGTATTTTACGTGCCAATAAAATCGGCGGTCAATATAGGATTATGGGTCATGAATTATTAAAACTCCTGTCTCCGGAAGTTGATAAAAAAGCTACTGATGTTTATCAGAAAATTAAAAAGAAGACAATAAATAAAATTAATAATTGGTAATTTTATGAATGATAATAATGATTTATTGAGAGTTGATTCTAATTTAATTCAATTTGATAATAATCCTACTTCTATCAAGAAAGTATTTGTTTCTGGCTGTTTTGATATGTTGCACAGCGGACATGTTCAATTTTTGTTAAATATTTCACAGTATGGCGATCTATATGTTTCAATTGGCAATGATGCTAATTTAAAATATTTAAAAAATAAAACCCCTGTTTATAATCAAGAGGAAAGATTGTTTATGATTAAGGCGCTGTCTTGTGTTAAAGAAGCGTTTATAGCCAAAGGCATGGGAATTATGGATTTTTTAGATGAATTAGAAGAAATTAAACCCGATATTTTTATAGTTAATGAAGATGGTCATAGCGAAAAAAAAGAAAAAATTATTAAAGATTTGGGTATTAATTATATCGTTTTAAAGCGTGAGCCGACTAAAAATTTATATTATAATTCCACTTCTTCTTTGCGACGACTTTTACAAGAAAATCATTTTTCTAATTTATTAAGTGGACAAAAAAGTTTAATACCCTATCGTATTGATTTATGTGGCGGTTGGTTAGATCAACCATTTGTTTCTAAATTGTGTAGTGGTTCCGTTATTACTTTTCCGGTTTATGGGTTGCCTTATGAGTTTAGAGATAAGAATTTTAACTCATCTGATTTGAAGGATACGATTGAATTTTCTCATCGTAGTGGTATGGCAACCAGTACGAGAAACTCTGCAATTGAATTATGGGGCAGTCAAATCGGTTTTGGTCAAGATTATAAATTAGCAAAAATGTTGTTCCGTTATAATAATCCACCCGGCATAGAGCATATTTCTGGATCACAAGATGCAATAGGTATAGTTGTACCTGGAATTTCTAAATCTTTTTATGTGGGTGATTATTGGCCGGAACAAATTGATACTATTAAAGACGACCAAACAATTAAGTTTTTAGAAGAGCACATTTGTCTTTTGCCTTTGCAACCTCGTTTTTATGGATATAATCCTTTGGGTAATAGTAATGTCAATATACAAGACGCTCAAGCATTATCAGAAGCTTCACGTCAAACATGGTCAGCTCTTAAGAATTTTGATTTAGAAGCTTTGGGTCGAGGCGTGACTGCTGGTTTTAGGGCTCAAGTGGCTCTATTTCCTAATATGGCTGATGAGTATGTTTTGGAGTTTATTAATGACGTTGTTACTAGGCATAGTGACAATATTTTAGGTTATAAGCTTTCTGGTGCCGGTGGTGGTGGGTATATGATTTGTATCGTAAAAAAACCAATAGTCAATTCGGTTATTGTAAAAATACCCAAAGAAATAATTAGATAATTTGTGATTGATAATATTTTATTAAAATTCAATCAATTAATGCCCAAGAAATGGCAATGGATTTTAGATCACCAAGGTTTTAAAAAGTATTTTAAAAATACCGGTTGGATGTTTTTTGCCCAAGGATTTAGTGTAATTTCTCTTTTTGTTAATATCTGGGTGGCTCGGTATTTGGGTCCTAATGATTTTGGTAGGATTAGTTACGCTCTAGCTTTTGCAGGAATGTTCAGTTTTATTGCTAATTTAGGCGTAAATAGCATTTTAATTAGAGAATTGGTTAAATATCCTGAAAAAAGGGATAAATTAATGGGAACTGCCTTTGTTTTGCTTTTAGGCGGGGGAATAATTGCTTTTTCTATTACTTCTATTTCCGCTTTTTTATTTATAAATGATGTTGTTGTTCGTAGTTTAGTGATTATTTTTGCTTTAACTTTTATTTTAGCATCATTTGGTATAATTAATCAGTATTTCCAGGCTAACATTCAAGCTAAGAAAAATTCTCAGGTTCAGATTTTAAATATAATTTTAGGTTCGGCTTTAAAGGTAGTTTTGATTTTATCCGGTAAGGGAATTATTTGGTTGATGTTGGTTTATGCGAGTGAGTTTCTTTTTAATGCTTTGTTTTTTATTTTTAATTATCTGAGATCGGGTTTAAAAATTAGTAGCTGGAGATTTGATTTTGTTTTGGCTAAAAGTTTTTTATCTGTATCTTGGTTGATAATGTTTTCTTCAGCGGCAGCTTTATTGTATATGCGAATTGATCAAGTGATGATTGGTTATTATCTTGACTCTAATGCTGTTGGCTTGTATGCGGCGGCCGTAAGATTGGTCGAGGTTTGGTATTTTATCCCAACAATTATTTGTGGTTCGTTATTTCCAGCTATTGTTAATGCTAAAAGTTTAAATCAGAGTGCTTATTATAAGAGATTAAAGGCGTTTTATTTGCTTTTGGGGGGAGTTGCGGTTTTAATTGCTATTCCTTCGGTAATTTTAGCACCTTGGTTTATCAATTTCCTTTACGGATCGGCTTATTTGGGATCGGTAGAAATTTTACGGATTTATATCTGGTCGGGAGTAGGATTGTTTTTAACTTGGGGTCTTAATAATTATTATCTGTCGGAAAATAAATTGTATTCACTTTTTTTACTTAATTTTCTTTCAATGTTAATCAATGTCGTTTTAAATTTTATTTTTATTCCTCAATTTGGTGTTGCTGGAGCAGCTTGGGCAACTTTAGTTTCTTATTGTATCGGGCCGATTTCGGTGTTTTTGTTGTTTAAATATAAAAAGTAACTTTATATATTTGTGCTTAATTATGTATAGGTATTGCTTTCTTTTTAAAAAAAAGTAATTGGTTTAATATTATTTTATAAAAATTAAAATTTATGTGTGGTATTACTGGGATCTTAAATATAAACAAAAAAAAGATAGATTCGCGCTCTCTTGAATCTTTTAATAATACCTTAATTCATCGTGGACCGGATGGAGGAGATATTTATATTAATAGTGAGGGTTTTTTGGGGTTGGGTCATAGAAGATTATCAATTTTAGATTTATCTGAAAATGGTAAACAACCAATGAGTTATTTAAATGATCGATATTGGATAACTTTTAATGGTGAAATATACAATTTTATTGAATTAAGAGAGGAATTAAGATCTTTTGGTTATAGTTTTAAAAGTGATTGTGATACAGAGGTTATTATGGCTGCTTATGATTTTTGGGGTAGTGATTGTTTGGATAGATTTAATGGGATGTGGGCATTTGCTATTTGGGATACAAAAAAACAAAAACTTTTTTTATCTCGAGATCGTTTTGGTATTAAACCACTTTATTATGTATATCAATCAAATAATTTTTTTGCTTTTTCCTCAGAAACCATTTCTTTTAAAAGTTTAGATTTTTTTGATAGAATTTTTGATGAAAAAAAAATTGCCATAACATTAGAAAATCCTTTTATTCTTGAGGGTCGTGGAGAAACTATTTTTAACGGCATTAAACAACTAAAACCTGGTTGTTGGTTAGAAATGAATTCCTTGGGTGATTTAGTAGAAAAAAAATGGTGGAATACTTCCGCGCACTTATTGGACACTGATATTGATTATAGTAAACAAGTTAATAAATTTCGTGAACTTTTTGAGGATTCTTGCCGTTTGCGTTTACGCAGTGATGTTTCAATGGCTACCGCTTTGAGTGGCGGTGTTGATTCTAGTGCTGTTTATTGTATGCTTTATAATTTAATGAAGTCCAATAAAGGTGAGAAAAGAATGACTAATGATTGGCAAAAAGCTTTTGTAGCTATTTTTCCTGATAGTGAGATTAACGAAATTGATTATGCTAAAAAAGTAGTTGATTTTGTTGATGGTGAATTAGTTTGTGTTGATGTAAATGAGGTTGATTTAGTTAATGATTTAATAAAATCAACTATTGATTTTGATTCTATTTATTTAAGTCCAATATTAGTAGCCGGTAATGTTTATAAAAGCATGAGGGATCAGGGCTTTAAAATATCTCTAGACGGTCATGGTGTGGATGAAATGTTATATGGATATGGTGATATGGTTGCTTCCGCCTATTATTGTGCATTGATGGATAAAAACAAAATGGCAGCTAATGATTTATTGGATATTTTTTTAAATATGCAATCGCCAAATGAAATTGATTTAATGAAAAAAAGCGTCATGAAAAATTCATCATCGATTAATTTGTTGGCTCGTAAAATAGCTATTAAGCACCCCCAAATTAAAAGCATGTACAAACAATTAATGAAAAATCATAAAAGTCATTGGTTGGCACATCCTGTATTTAGTAACTTTAATTTTTATTTAAATAAATCCTTCAATCATGATTCAGTTTCCAATATGGCTTATAATATTTTTCACGAAACAACATTACCAACAATATTAAGAAATTTTGATCGTGCATCTATGCAACACGGTATAGAGGTACGCATGCCTTTTATGGATTGGCGTTTGGTTAGTTATGTTTTTTCTTTACCATTATCAAGTAAATTGGGTGGTGGTTATACTAAAAGGATTTTAAGAGACGCTATGATTGGTATTATGCCTGATGACATTAGGAATAGAAAAACAAAAATAGGGTTAAATGCCCCATTAAAAAAATGGTTCAATGATTTTTTGGGTGAGTATATCTCGGAAATTGTTAATTCTCAAAATTTTTTAAATTCTAATATCTGGAAAGGAAATATAATTAGAGATTTTGCACAAGATAAAATTAATAACAAATCATGGACAAATCAAGATGCTATTAAATTTTGGCCATATCTTAATGCTTATATTTTAATTAATCACAATAAATAATATTATATTTATGAAAACAGTAAATTTTGCTATTTTAGGTTGTGGTAATATAGGATCTAGGCATGCCGACAAAATAAAGGATACTGATTATATAAAATTAGTGGCTGTTTGTGATGTTGTTGCCGAAAAAGCAGATGCTTTAGCCCAAAAACATGTCGCTAAAGCTTATTATTCTTTAGATGAATTGTTAAAAGATGATAATATTGATTTTATTAATATTTGTACACCTTCTGGTTTGCATGCACAACACTCAATAGCTTGCTTAAATGCCGACAAAAATGTGCTTTGTGAAAAACCGATGGCTTTGACCATTGATGATGCAAAAAAAATGGTGGCTACAGCTAATTCTGCCGGTAAATTATTGTATGTGGTGAAGCAAAATAGATATAATCCTCCAGTCAAATTAGTGAAACAATTAATAGATGAAAATAAATTAGGCAAACCCATAATGTGTATTGTAAATATGCTATGGAATCGTAATGATGATTATTATAAAAGTAATGATTGGAGGGGGACTTTAAATCTTGATGGTGGAACAATTTATACTCAAGCAAGTCATTTCATTGATTTAATGTTAATGTTTTTAGGTCGTCCAAAATCAGTTTTTAGTTTAATGGGAACCAAAAAACATAATATTGAAATTGAAGACACTGGCACTATAACTTCGGAGTTTGAAAATGGTGCTTATGGAGTAGTGAATTATACTACTTGTGCTACTGAAAAAAATTTTGAAGGATCAATTACTTTGATTTTTGAAAATGGAACTATTAAAATTGGTGGTGAGTATATTAATACAATTGATTATTTTAAGGTTACTGGTGTTGATAATTATGAATTAGAAGTAACTAATGTATCAGCTAATGATTATGGCACATATAAAGGATCCATGTCTAATCACCATCAAATATTTAAGGATATTTTGCAACATTTAAATGGTGGTGGTGAGGGGCGTTTAGTTCATGATAACGATGCCATATTAACTATTAGTTTTATTGAAGCCGCACTTAAATCGGCTAAAGAAAAAAAGATTATTTATTTAGATTAATATGAAAAAGATTTTATTAACTGGTTGTGGTGGGGCGCCAACAATTAATTTTATTCGTAGCTTGAAAGACGCTGATCCTGATAAAAAAAAATATTTTTTAGTGGGCATTGATAACAATAAATACACACTTCATAGAAGTGAATGCGATCAGACATATCTTTGTCCTTCAGTTAATGATCCCAAGTACATTGATTATATTTTAAAAATTATTCAATTAGAGGGTATTGATTTTATACATACTCAACCTGAGGCGGAAGTTTTTATGATTGGTAAGAATAGAGATGTTATTTTGAATTCTGGTTGTCGTTTATTAATGCCAAAACAAGAAACAATTGAAATTTTGCGTGATAAATTTAAGAGTTATGAGGTTTGGCAGATGAGTGGCATTAAGGTTCCAAAAAATATTTTCATTAATAATGAAAATGATTTAAAGTTGGCTTTTAATGAATTTGGAGATAATATTTGGCTTCGTGAGATTATTGGTGCCGCCGGTAAGGGATCGCTTTCAAATCCCTCTTATGATTTTGCTAAGGCCTGGATTGATTTTAGAAATGGTTGGGGTATTACTGTCGCGGCCAATCGCTTAACTGATAAAACTACCACTTGGCAATCTTTGTGGTTTAATGGCAAATTAGTTGTTGGGCAGGGTAGAAGTCGTCTTTATTGGGAGATGTCAAATAGAACCCAATCTGGTGTAACGGGAATAACTGGTACGGGTAAAATAGATAATGATAAATCCATCGCCGATTTGGCGATTAAATGCATCAAAGCGATAGATGGTAATCCTAATGGCATTTTTAGTGTTGATTTTACTTATGATGATTCAGGGGTTCCTAATCCAACAGAAATTAATATTGGAAAATTTTTTACTACCCATCATTTTATTACAAGAACCGGTTGTAATATGCCTGAAATAATGGTGCAATTAGCATTTTCTGAGTATCTTGGTAATTATGATATAATTAATCCCTGTAAAGAAGAAAATTATTGGATTAGGGGAATGGATGTTGAGCCGAGGTTAATTAAGGAACAAGATATTCTAAATAAGTTGATTGAATACGATCGATTATATTTACAAATAAAACATAAATAAGTATGCCTATTAAGAAAAAAACATTATTCGAGGTTAATGGTAGTGATTTTTATAATAGTAGATTTGGGGCAATAAATGCTAAAATTGTTGCTGGTCATAGTATGATATTAAATGATCGTTTAATTAAAAAATATAAAAAGAAGAAAAGTTGTTTGATTATGGGGTATGGTGACGGAAAGTTAGTTGATTTTTTTGAAAATAAATTTTCTAATTTATTTGTACTTGAGGGTTCTAAAAAATTATGTAATATAGCTAATCGACGTTTCGCTAATAATAATAAAATTAAAATAATAAATTCATATTTTGAGGATTATGTTACTGAAATTAAATTTGATATTATTTTAGCTAATCATGTTTTAGAACACGTTAATGATCCTATAGTGGTTATTAAAATGGTAAACCAATGGCTGTTGCCCAATGGTTATGTAATTTTTACAACACCCAATGCACAATCTCTACATCGTAGAATTGGAGTAGAAATGGGAATCATCAATGATTTATATGATTTTTCTGAAAATGATAAGATTGTTGGTCATCAAAGAGTTTATGATTTGAATAGTTTGATATCTGATTGTCAAAAATCCGGCATGAAGATAATAGAAAGTGGGGGATTTAATCTGAAAATAGTTTCTCAAAAACAGATGATTGATTGGTCGGACAAAATATTTAATGCTTTATTTGAAGTCAGTTTAAAATGTCCCCCTGAAATATGTTCCAATATTTATGTTGTTTGCAAAAAAAAATAGCCACAAGATATTTATAGATTTTGATGGAGTTGTTGTTGATATATCTCAAAAATATTATAATATATATTATGAGTTTATGATTATTAATAATCTGGATCCTTTAAATAAAAAAGATTTTTGGAATTTAAAAATCAATAAAAAAAATGATTCAAGATTAATTAATAATATCGGATTAAATTCTTTATATAGAAATTATTTTTTAGAAAATATTGAGAAAAGAGAATTTTTGCAATTAGATTCAATTATCGAGGGGGCCAGAGAAACACTTGTTTATTTAAAGGATGATGGTTATGAGATATACTTATTGACTCTTAGAAGATTTAAAGAAAATTTAATGTGGCAGTTGTCTTTTTTGGATCTGAATAATTTTTTTATCGGGGTTTTATCATCCAATCCTAATTTACAAGACAGTTGTTTGAATTATTTGGAAAAAATAAAATTAATTGATGAATTAGCATCCACAAATGATATTATTATTGGAGATTCCACTGCTGATATTAAATGTGGAAAAAAATTAAATTTAAAAACCATGGGAGTATTAAGCGGAATTTGTAGTGATGATTATTTAAAAAAATTAAACCCAGATCATATTATTAAAGATATAAGTTTTATTAAAGAAATCTTATGAAAATACCTTTAGTTGATTTAAAGAGACAGTATTTGTCTATTAAAAAACCCATTGATGATGTCATACAGCAAGTGTTACTTAATTCGTCATTTATTTTAGGTGAACACGTTATTGAATTTGAAAATAATTTTGCAAAATATTGTGGATCGAAATATTGCGTTGGTTTAAATTCCGGTACTGATGCGTTATTTTTTTCTTTTCTATCTTTGGGATTAAGGAATGGGGATGAGGTGATTACAACTGCCAATACTTTTTTTGCCACCACAGAATATTTAGGTCATTTAAAAGTTAAACCGGTTTTTGTTGATATCGATCCAGAAACTTATTTAATTGATGTAAATAAAATAGAATCAGCAATTACTGAAAAAACCAAGGCCATAATAGTTGTCCATTTATATGGCCAATCTGTTGACATGGATGAAGTGATGAATATTGCGAAAAAATACAATCTTTACGTGATAGAAGATTGCGCCCAATCTCATGGAGCGGAATATAAAGGTAAAAAATTGGGAACCATTGGAGATATTGGCGCATATAGTTTTTATCCAGGAAAAAACTTAGGAGCGTATGGTGATGCTGGATGTATAATAACGAATAGAGAAGAAATTTCTATTTTTGTTAAAAAATTAAGAAATCATGGTCGAGTAAATAAATATAAACATGATATTGAAGCTTATAGCTCAAGAATGGATGGAATTCAAGCTGCTATTTTAAATGTTAAATTGTCATATTTGG
>CAZYUN010000006.1:0-20412 GCA_964650755.1 uncultured Gammaproteobacteria bacterium | reverse complement strand
GGCTAATTTATATTTTTTTTATTATTGTTTTTTTAGTTGCTTCACCTTTAGTAATACTTTATACCATGGGCTATCGTTATAATTTTGGCAAACAAAGAATCCAAAAAACCGGAATTATCAAAATAACCTCCCTGCCCCGAGGCGCCGAGATTTATTTAAACGGCACCAAATACGAAAAAACCGCCACTCCGGCTAAAATAGAATATGTCCTACCCGGAGATTATGAAATCAAATTAATTAAAGATGGTTATTTTGAGTGGCAAAAAAAACTTTCAGTTTATGAAAATGGAACGACTTTTGCCGAAAAAATAATGCTCTGGAAAAAATCAGAGGCGGAAACAATTTCCACCTCAACCATTATAGATTCTCTTATTTCTCCTGATAATAACTTTATCATTTCTATCAACCAAAACGGAGAAATTATTTTAACCGATATTAATTCGGGCCTAGTGGGAGAAATATCGGGTGGCAAAAATACTATTATTACTCAAATAAAAAATTATAACCAATTTGCTTTAAAAGAATTTTCCGGCGATAGTCGCTATCTTTTGCTTGAAGCAGAAAACAACAAACAAAAAGATTATTTTGTTTTAGATACGGTTATTAAAAAATATCAAAAAATAAATAATGGCGATTATGGCTCCATCAAATGGAACAAGCAGAACAGTGAACTATATGCAACCAGCGACAATCAGTTATTAAGATTTAATCTCAATAATGGCCAAGCCACTATTTATTTAAACAAATTTGCGGTTGATGACTTTTTATTAGCCGGTAGAAGTTTTTATACCATTGGCAACAATCTGCTTTCTGAATATAATCTCAAGGGAGAAAAAATCAAAGATATTGCTACGATTGAGTGCTTAAATAATTGCCAACTCAATTCAATTATCAACAACAAGGCAATAGTGCTTGATACCAATAAACTAACAATGGAGCTAATTGATTTGGATGGTAAAATAAAAAACATCAAAATCAACGCTCAAAAAATTAATTGGTTAGATACCACATCGGCTATGCTGTATGGCGATTATGAAATTTTTATTTTTGATTCAAATAAAAACGAACCGGAATTAATAACTCGTTTGGGAAATAAAATCAAATACGCCACCTGGCACCCTAAAGGACGCCACTTAATTATTTCGCTTGAAGATAAAATAAAAATCATGGAATTAGACAATCGCGAACTGCGAAATGTTATAGATATTAAAGAAGCTTCAGCTGATTTTTTAATTAGTGACCGAGCCGGAAAAAATATTTTTTATACTCTTGACAAAATTGGAATTTTCAAGTTAAATATTCAATAAGAGTACTTTTTCAAACCACAAAAACAAAAACACCAGGAGAAGACAAATGCATACTCAATTTGTTTTGCATGACAGAAAATGCGACAATCGCGATCATGTTTTTATGGAAATGGCTTATTGCATGGCCCAACTCAGCAAAGACCGACAAACGCATATTGGAGCAATTATTATTGGAACAGGTCATGAATTGATTTCGGCCGGCTACAACAGTTTTCCGCGGGGAATCAATGATGATGATGAAACGCGCCAACAACGACCTCGCAAGTATCTGTTTTTCATACATGCTGAAGTTAATGCGATTGAAAACGCAGCCAGAATTGGCGTTTCAACGCAAAACTGCCGACTCTACACCAATGCTATGCCTTGTTGTAATTGCGCCATGGGCGTCATTAATGCCGGTATCAACGAAGTGATAATCGACCAGGATTTTAATGAAAGATTCTCGCAGATTGGTAGCGACCAGTGGCACGAATCGCATAAAGCATCAATGGAAATGTTTCATGAGGCCAAAGTCAAGCTGAGTCAGCTAACCGATTTCAGAACCAAACTTCCTCGGATGCTTCGAGGTGACTTGCTTCGTTATTAAAATAATACCCTCGGAAATTTCCGAGGGTTTTTTATTTTATAATCAACTAAGTGACTCTTTAATTTCTTCAATTAATTTTTCTGATCGCTTATGATCATAATCACCACCCGACCATAACTTCAAGCCATCATTAGTAAATCTTGGTATAATATGAAAATGTAAATGATCAACCACTTGACCGGCAACCGAACCATTATTAAGATTCAAATTAAAACCGGAAGCACCAACCTTCCGAATTAAAATCGGAGCTATTTTTTTAACCGCTAACATCAAAAAAGAAAGAGTTGCTTCATCGGCTGACAACAAATCAGTATAATGTTTTTTGGGAATCACTAAAGCATGACCAAAATTAACCGGAGAAATATCTAAAAAAGACAGAACGTTTTCATCTTCATAAATTTTTTTAGCAGGGATTTCTCCAGCTATTATTTTACAAAAAATACAATCCATAATTTTAATTAAATATTAAATAAACTTTTTGCGTTAGCGGTTGTAGCTTGAGCCACCACTTCAAAATCCAAATTTTTTAATTCAGCCACCTTTTTAGCTACGAACTCAACGTATTGAGGAATACAACGCTGACCACGATATGGTTCGGGAGCCAAAAAAGGAGAATCGGTTTCTATTAGCAATTTATCTATAGGACAAAGCTTAACGATTTCTTGTAGCTCTTGCGTTTTTTTGAAAGTAATAATACCAGTAAAACCCAAATAAAATCCTAAAGCCAAAAACTCTTCGGCTTGTTTTTTATTGCCACCAAAACAATGTATTACTCCCCTGATGTTGTTTCCTGCGACTAATTCCTTTTTTATGAACTCCAACAAATCATCATACGCACCGAAAGGATTCTGTTTGGTACCTCGACAATGAAAAATTATCGGCTTATTTAGTTCTTGTGATAACTCAATAAAACCGTGTAATACTTCTTGTTGTTTTTTGATGACTGCTTTTATTTTTTCATCACTTAAACCCTCAAAATAATAATAATCAAAACCAACTTCACCCAAAGCTACCACCTTGTTTGAAGATAATGCTAATTGACGATAAAAATTGGGATTAAATTCTTCGGGGCGATTCTTAAAAGTATGTTTTACGCCATCCAACACCACACTATCTTCTGTTTCTTCAAACAAATCAATTGGATGCAAGCCAACTGCGCCATAAACTCCCTGCGAATATTTTTCGGCATACTCCACGGCGCGACGCGAGGAACTGGCCTGAGAACCAACTATCACCAAAGCATAATTATTTTTTAAAAAATCAGCAATAATCTCCGAGCCATCTGCTCGAAAATTAATAAAATTAATATGACAATGAGAATCAACCAGCATAATTAAAAAATTGAATCTACTTTAGATAACGCTTCGGGCAATAACCAAATCAGCCACTTAGCAATAAAAACCAAATAATGCGCTATTTGAGAGTCATTAATAGCATTTTGAATAAAACTTGATTCTGGCAAAAATTTAGATACGACATAAAGCATTACTCCCAAAGTCAAGACACCTTCAACTAACCCCAACAACAATCCACTGAAACGATTAATCGATTTGGCAAATGGAATAAAAGACAACAAACCAAAGGCCCGATCTAATAAATGGAAAATAAACACCACTAATCTATTGATAATCGTAAAAATAATTAAAAAAGCCACGACCCTAGCCATGGGCTCATTACCACCGATTATTGGCGTCAGCCACTCAGCCACAGGTTGAAAATAGTGGCCAGCCAACCAAGTACCAGCAACCAAACCAACCAAAGAGCCAACCGTTTTAATTAAACCAAAAACAAAACCCAACAAAACAAAAGAAAAAACAATTAACAATAAAATTACATCGACCAAAGTAAAAGTCATATTAATTTTATTAAAAATAAAAATTATTGAATTCGCGGAAATAATGATTCGTTTTTCTGTACTTTAGATTCCGGCTCCAACAATCCCCAAGAGCGCAAACTTGAAAAATCATGTTTTGTGAAATCTACTTGACCCAAAGCAACCATAATCTTTTCTGAAGCTGTCGGCATCACCGGCCAAATCATTAACGCTAAATGCCTTAATACCTCTAGTAAATTATAAATCACCTCTTCTAATCTGGCGGGATCATTTTTTGCTAAATCCCAGGGCTTATTTTTTTCAACGTAACCATCGCCCAACTGATTTAATTTTTTAATTGCCAAAATAACCTCATCAACCTGAAATCTCTCCATCGCGCTAATATATTCTAGCCAAATTTCCTCGGTTTCTGTTTTTAGCTCGGAATGTTTTTGGGGCACCGAACCGGCAAAATATTTTTCTGCCATTGAAATTACGCGACTTGTAAAATTACCAATACCGTTAGCTAAATCAGAATTATATTGAATCACAAATTGACCGGCCTTAATGTCTCCATCAGACCCGAACGGAAATTGCGACAATAACAAATAACGGGTAGCATCAGAACCGAATTCTTTGATTAGATTAAATGGATCAATGACATTACCAAGTGACTTACCCATCTTCTGCCCATCAACAGTAAAAAAACCATGGACATAAAGATTTTTAGGCGTTGGCAAACCAACAGACAATAACATTGCCGGCCAATAAATACAATGGAATTTTAAAATATCTTTACCTAAAATATGCAAATCTGCCGGCCAAAATTTATTTAAATTATCTAAATTATCAGAACCATAACCCAAAGCGTTAATATAGTTAGTTAAAGCATCAACCCAAACATATGCGACTTGAGATTGATCCCAAGGCAAAGGGATGCCCCACTTCACCGATGAACGAGAAATAGAAAAATCACCGATCTCTTGCTTAAATAAACCAAGTACTTCTTTTTTCTTGCTTTCGGGCAAGATTTTTATTACATCCTCATCAATTAGACGCTTGACTTCAGGCAAATACTTTTTTAAATCAAAAAAATAATTTTTTTCACTTATTAATTTCGGTTCGGTTTTATGTATGGGGCATTTGCCGTCAACCAAATCTCTTTCAGTAATAAAGGCCTCGCATCCTTGGCAATAAAAACCCTTATAATCCGCTTCATAAACCGCTCCGGCTAATTTCAATTTTTCAATAAAAGCAATAACACCACGTTTATGTTGTTCTGAGGTAGTACGAATAAAAGCATCATTAGAAATATCCAATTCATCCCAACACTCCATAAACTTAGCCGCCATTTGGTCACAAAACTCTTGTGGTTGTTGGCCGGCCTTCTCGGCAGTTTCGGCCATTTTAGAACCATGTTCATCAGAACCGGTCAAAAAAAACACCTCGTCACCAGCTAAACGATGAAAACGAGCCAAAACATCGGCCGCCAAAGTCGGATAAGCTGAACCGATATGTGGTTCACTATTAATATAATAAATTGGCGTAGTAATATAAAATTTTGACATAGATTTTAATAGTAATTTAGCGACAAGCTTTTAAATAATAAGATTATTAATGAAATTTCAACTGACTATTTGAATTAATGATTATCACCCTCAATAACGATAACAAACTCACCCTTAAAAGAATCATTCTTAATTTTTTCTAATATCTGATTGGCGGTTCCGCGATAAATTGTTTCAAATTTTTTCGTTAACTCGCGTCCCACTACCATTCTTCTTTGATTATTAGCCCCGTCGGGCATCATTGAAATTATTTTTTCTAAGGTCTTAATAATACGATGCGTTGATTCATAAAAAATCACTGTTTCTTGACTGGCTAAAATTTTCTTAATAATCGTTTCTTTACCTTTTTTGTGAGGCAAAAATCCCAAAAATAAAAATTTATCAGTCGGCAAACCGGAAATTGATAATAAAGAAATTAAAGCCGATGGTCCAGGTATTGGTATAATTTCACAAGCATCGCCGAATCTCTCCAGAACGGCTTCAATAAATAAATTTCCAGGATCAGAAATACCCGGGGTTCCGGCATCAGTAATCAGAGCCGACGATCCCTCGGATGCCAACTTATCAAGCAAAAAATCAATTTTACCGACTGAGCTATGCTGATGATAAGAAACGGTGGGGGTGTTAATTTCGTAATGCTTCAATAACTTTGAGGACACCCTAGTATCTTCACAAAAAATAATGGGCACCGATTTTAAAACCTCCAAAGCCCTCAAAGTAATATCACCTAAATTGCCAATCGGCGTAGCTACAATATATAATTTCATATCGCAACTATAACATTTTTTCGCTAAAAAATCAAATTTATTTACTAATCAATAACACCCTATCTTTTTCTTAAAATTCAATCCAAGTAATAACTACCTACAAAAAAATAGTCAATAAAAAATGCTGGGCATTAATCCCAGCATTCCTCACCCCCCGATAAAATTTCGACCCTAATCCGTAACTGCCCTTTCAGGATCGGCCTCAACCATTTCGCCCGTAGTCAAATTTTTATAATAATCACCCATCAAATCAAGATTAGTAAAAATATAAGTATTATCATCAGTAATGATACCCAAATTATCCCAAGCTGATTTAAATAATGGGTATTCATCAACTTCTCCGCTAATTAAAACTGTCGGGGCTTTAGTGATCTTATATTTTTCAATTAATGCCTCACCTTCTGATGAACTGATATCTATAATTTTAGCATATTTAGTATTCAAACCCAAGCCACCTAAAGCATCATTATGAATATTAATATCATAACAAGTTTCGCAAGCATTATCAATCAAATAAATAATATCAAGTTTGCCAACAATTTGTTGTTTTTCAAGATTATAATAAGGAGCGACGATCTTTGTCAAAATAAACTTATCATCGACAACTATCCCGTGATCGGGAGAAAAAAAGTTTTTAATATCACTCTTGCCCTTACCCAAAAACTCAATGGCCACGGTTGGTAAATTCTTAATTTCATATTTTTTAGTCCACAATCTCGTTCGGGAAAATGGCCACCAACCCCAATCAAGATTTGTTTTTTTAACAATCTTAATATTTTTTGATTCTAAAAAATTCAAAAAAATATCAGTATCCCAACATTCTGATCCACATTTATCGGCACCAATAATATAAACTCTAGCTTCAATAAAATCAGAATTCTTTTTAGCATCAAAAAAACCGGTTTTTAGCCACCAACCCAAACCCAACAATACGGCAAAAATCAACAAAAATCCACTACCCGCCAACAAACCCTTGCGATAATCTTTAAAAACATCAGGATGAAAACATGCGCCGGGATTATTTTTAAAAGTAATACAAAAATTTTTTAAATTAGAAAATAACTTAATAGTTCGTTCACCCAAAATGTTAAAAAAATTTAAAATTTTATTCATATTAACAACAAAATAATTCATCAGAAGCTTTTTTATCTCCGGTATTACCAAAGGGATTACCGTACTTTCTAACATTCTCAATCATCTTTAAATTATTTTCAGTATTGCTTCCTTCTTTATTATAACGCATTCTAAAAATTCTGACAATGTTTTGCCATGGTATTTTAGAGGGGCAATTAAAAGCGCAATTCTGGCATAAGGTACAATTAAAAACAGTTTTGGTGGAATTGACTTTGGGCATCTCGCCGGTTAAATTCCAAGTAGCACATAAATTATAACAAGCCCCGCAATGAATACAATAATTCATACTTTCGGTTTCGGTTCCCAGACGTTTTAATGCTTCGCCCTCAATCAAAATCAAAACAACCTCAGAAGCCCCCTGAACTCCGCAAACCAATTGATTTTCAATATCAGCCGTCTTAGAGGGGCCGGCAATAAAACTGACATAAGTTGGAAAACTTTGACCAGTGCCCCAAACAGCTGAAGCTTTAGCGACCTTAATTGCCTCTTCAGCATCAACAACTATTTTTTCAACACCACAAACCGCAATATGTTTTTGTGGCAATCTGGTAATTAAAGAAATATTACCCTCATTTTCTAACAACATGATTTGACCATCAGCAGTCACGGCATTAACTCCGGTTAGACCGACATCGGCTTTTTTAATATTTTCTCTAATCTCTAATTTTAAAACATCAGTTAATTGTTTGGGATCAACCGGATAATCGCGTCCGAATTTTTTAGAAAATTTTTCAGCTATTTGCGAGGCCTTAAGTTCAATAGCAGGCAAAACCGGATGATCACTATCAGATCCTACTTGTTTGACAATATATGCCCCCAAATCAGTTTCTGCTAAAGATTGATTCAAATCATGTTCTAAATCCAACTTATCTAAAGTATTGGATTTGGCCTTGACTATCAAATCATTGGGTTTTAATAATTCTAATATTTTATTTTTTGCGGATTGATAATCCTTAACCACAAAAACTTTAACGCCGTTAGCTTCTAAATTATTTTTGGCTTTTTGGATTAAATCCGGCAATTGAGTCATCGCCTTTTTTTTAATTTGATGTAGAGATTCACGAAGAATTTCTTGCTCGTCTAAAGACAAAGAAGAACTTCTTTTCGCTAAATAATTGTATACAAAATCCTTATTCATAATTAATCTAAATTTAGATATTTTCAATATTGCACGCGAGCGTGTGAATTATTGAATTTATTTGACTGAAAAACGACCCAAAATAGCTTGTGCAAATTCCATTACTTTTATTTTATCTTGAGCGCCATCACGCAAATTATAAGTACACATTGAGCATGGGGTAATAATATAATCCGCATCGGTAGCAATTGCCTGAGATACTCTCTCATTGGCTATCGATTGAGCTAGTGGCCGATTATTAGAATGCACTCCCCCGCCAGCCCCGCAACAAAAAGCATGCTCCCGATTCAAGACCATTTCCCTCAAATCAACACCCAACTCTTTTAAGATCTCTCTGGGCTCTTCATAAATCCCCTCATAACGTCCAAGATGGCAAGGATCATGATAAGTCGCCTTGATATTTAATTTTGGCAATTTCAATTTTCCGGAACGAATTCTTTTTAACAAAAAGGTGGTCATATGTTCCACCTCAATATCCCACTCCTCACCCAAAATTTCTTGATATTTAGTGTTAAACATATCATAACAAGCAGGACAACCGGTAATAATCTTATTAATACCATAACTTTTAAACAATGCCAGATTCTTTTTCGCCAAATCATGAAAATCATCAACAAACCCAGCATTTAAAACTGGTGAACCACAACAAACCTCTTGATCTGACAACATAATAAAATCCTGACCGCTTAATTTTAATAATTCTTGATAAGCGTCAAAAACCTCAACGGCAACAAACTTAGTCAAACAACCTGGATAATACAAAGTGTTGCCTGAAATTTTCATCATTTTTTTAAACCACGACATATTTTAAAATAAAAAGATTAAACTTAAACCCAAAAGAATTAAAACCAAGCCCATTATTAATCTTAACCATTTTCTATTAGAGTTTCTAAACTGCTCCATCTTCTTTGGCTCCCAACCAAAATAAACTAACAAAACAATAACCAACAAGGGCAAAACAAATATTAAATTATAAACAATTAAATACATCAAACCGACTATAAAAGTTGTTTGGATTGCCAATAACGATAAAATTGCTAAATAAAAACCACCGGTGCAAGGCAACTCGAACAAGGCGACCAAAAAACCCAAAACAATAGCAGAAGGAATTGAACCATACTTAATATATTTTTCAATCAGTGGTTTTTTACTTTCAGGTATCGCTAAAGTTATACCCTTGCCATACCAAAAGAAATCTTTAATATTAATCAAGCCGGCAAGAATCGCTAAAAATGCTGAGACATACAGAATATAACGACTAATAAACGACAGCCACTGCAAAGCGCTTAATAAACCTAAACCAGCCAACAAATAAACAAGATAAACCGTTAAAACATAAACCAGCCCTATTTTTAAGGCACGTTTTTTATTACCCACCGCCAATAAAGAAATCATCAAAAAAATAATTACCGAAAAAGCGCAAGGATTGACCGAGTCCGCTAAAGCCGCAATCAAAACAGCGCCAAAAGTTAACTCTTTCATTGAATTTGCTGATGGCTGAGAAACGGGCTCACCGGAATTAGAAGAATTGTCGGCATCAATTTTATTTTCATCCAATAAATCATTAAATAATCCGATAATTTCTTTATCACCCATATAACCCAAACTACCAAAATCCAAATATGGTACTCCCATTTGTTCTGGTGGAATACCCCTTGATTGCAACAAATCAAAAAATTCTTTAGCATTAGTCGGATTTTGAGAAATTTCTTTTTTGGTGATATTAAATTTTTCAACAATCCCATTTGTAACAAAAAAATCATCAACCTTTCTGCAATGAGAACAGGTTAAAGAATAGTAATAAGTATTTGAGGATTGAATATTTGTAACGGCTAAAACATCACTAATAGAAAACAATAAACAACCAATTAATAAAGCAAAAAAAATAAAAAAATTACGCATAAAAAATTATTCAAAATAAATTTTTATAAAATACATAAAAGCCAAGGCCACTAAAAATAAAATATAAGAACCGATAGCGCTAACTAATTTGTTATCTTTATGAATTTCGGGAATCAAATCAGAAGCGGAAATATAAATAAAACCGCCAGCCGCAAAAGGTAACAACCAAGCAGAAATAATCTCATTATAAGCATTAAGCCAAAAAGCAAGAAAAACGCCAACAATTGCCAAACAAGCAGAAATAAAATTATAAAATAATGCTTTGTATTTGTTAAAACCGGAATATAACAAAACACCAAAATCACCCAACTCTTGTGGTACTTCATGCAAAATAATAGACAAAGTTACGGGTATACCCAAAGCCGGGCCACCCAAAAAAGCTACAAAAATCACCATGCCGTCAATTAAATTGTGTATGCCATCACCTATCAAATTCATCCAACCTAAATGCTCGTGAGTATGGCAATCAGCATCATGACAGTGATGCCAACGCAATACTCTCTCTAAAATAAAAAATAAAGAAAAACCAGCTAAGGCCAACAAAAAAATATTTAGAACATTATCACCGGACTCGATAACCTCAGGTAAAATATGAAAAAAAGCCGCACCCATTAATGAACCAGCCGAAAAAGCAACTAAATAAATCAATATTTTTTTGAGTTTTTTAGAAGAAATAGCTAAACTGATTGCTCCCGAAAAAGATAATAAACCGACAGCTGAAGCCGCCAATAATGCTTGCATCATAAATTATGAAAAAATATTTTATGTATAAACTAATTTCATCTCAAGCGTCAAACCGTTTGATGAACAATTTTTGTGGACGATATAGGAATCGAACTTTTTTTGAACAGAACTGACGGTGCACTCCTCATTCCAAACTGAGCGCTCGGATGGGTAAAGGGGGGGAAGATGAGGAAAAGTAATTTTTGCCAGCCATGGCTTTCCACCATCGCAATTTTTAAAATTGTAAAAAATAACTCGTCACCTTTTTATTCCGATAGTAAATTATTTTTGTATAAGCGACTTCAACTTATTCCAATCTTCTATCGTCACTCCATCAACTTCAAAATCATGGCAATAACTACCTTCATCGCTTTCATCTTCAACATATCTACCTGTAACTGAAATAATTTCTTTGTCTTCTTTTGGGATATAGATAATAGAAAAATTAATACTTCTTGTTTTTCCGCGAAATTTTAGCGATTGATTTGTTTTAGTTTTTACTGCTTCTGTAATGGTTGAATCTAAAATATCAACAATCTCCCTACACTCAGCCAATGTTAAATTGCCAATATTAACTACTGAATTTTCTTCGTCAACCAAACTAACAAATTCCTCTTCGTTACTGGGTATTTCTGGATTTTGAATATCAAAATCGCTAAACTTTAATTCTCCTTTGGGGTTAATACCACCTGATAAATCATTTGGTTTTCTCGGTTCTTCATAAGAATCAGTGGAGGGCGTAGTAACATTCGGTGCAACTTCCATGCTGTCGTTCAGAGGATGAATTTCTTGCCTGCCACTTTTTTGTTCATAACCCATTTCAATTATTCTATTACTAATTTCATCTTCTGTTTTTCCTAATTTCATCATCATTTCTATTTCAAGAGCATTTTGTTGGTCATCAAGATTCTCTAATGCTTCTTTACCAATTAGATTAGCTAAAAATATTTTTCTTTGTTCAATCTCCTCTTTACTAATTAATTCTCTTTTTGGATAATATGGGCTATCTTGCCATTTTGGTTTTTTCATAATTTTTTCTCCTTTCTTCTCTTATATAACTCGTGTTAACTTCGAGAAGAAAAATTAAGTTAATAAATAATTATTTTTTTGAATTTATCTATAGTTTACCCATCGAAAATTTTTGCAATACCAAGTTTATTTTTTATTAAATCCTAAATAGAAGTGCCTAACATTTTGGAAATTTTCGCTATAGTTTGAAAGCTTGACTTATTCACTGTCCCGCTCTCGACCCTCATAAACGTTATATATTTTATATCCGCTTTCTTAGCCAAATCGTTTTGCATCAAGCTGTTTGATGAACAATTTTTGTGGACGATATAGGAATCGAACCTACGACCTCACGGATGTGAACCGTGCGCTCTAACCAACTGAGCTAACCGTCCCCAATGGACCTAGGCGGAATCGAACCGCCGTCTCTACAATGCGAATGTAGCGTCGTACCACTAGACTATAGGCCCCCAATAGAGCGGTTTAACACCGCCCTAAAAAATTATTTTAATTTATATGAGAGATTGACCTCAACCACCACCTCTTGTGAACCGGATGGAACAATTGGCGAACTCCCACCGGCCCCCATACCACCCTTACCATAATCATAATAGCCGTAATTAACTCCCGGGGCCTGAACTATATTTTCCCACCAGCCAATTTTTTCTCCCAAAACAACTCCTGCCGCACTAGAAATAGAAACTGCTTTTTTATCAGCATCACTGATAGCTTTCAATCTAGCTTCTTGTTTAAGATCTTCTAAATTACTAACATCAAAAGATACTCCCAAAACCTGATTGGCGCCGGCCTTGCCAGCTTCTGAAATAACTTTGGAAATTTGATCCGGGTTAGTTAATAAATTTCTAATTTTAATGGTAATTTGTTGATTGGCATTATAACCCGAAACAACCGAAACATTATCTTTATAATCATATTGAGGATTAAGATAATAATTTTGCGTGCTAATATCTTCGCTGGCAACACCAGCAATTTTAATAGCGTTTATTATATTTTTAATCCTATCATTAAGCTGATTAAGAGCATCTTCGGCTTTTGGCGCCTTATCAATCTGTACACCCAAAGTAATGATTGCCAAATCCGGTTGATATGCGACCTTGCCTTGTCCGACAACAGATACAGAATACTGAGGATAATTAACAATCCTATCCCGAATAATCGAAACAATGGCCACCCCACCTAAAACCAAGATTAAGATAATGGCAACGATGAACCTACCGAGACCGCTTCCCCTCATAAAAAAATTATTTTCTTCCATATTTTTGTGTTATTTTGTTATTAAATAGTTTTTAAAAATATATCTTTATTACTGTTAATACTAACAAAAATTAGCCAAAAAATCAATCAATCTTTCGCCACTGATTATGAGTTAAATTTTAAAAAATTAATAATGATATTGTTTTCCTCTTGATAAACAAGAGGCGCGGTATAATTGTTCTAACAAAACCACCCTAACCAATTCGTGAGGCAAAGTCATGGCCGATAAAGACAAGAACTTAATATTATTTTTAACGAATAATTCCTTAACCAAGCCAGTCGTTCCGCCAATAACAAACACTTTTTTTCTTGACGATTTTAATAAATCCGGCCACTTTGCTGAAATTAATTGACTGGCTGATTCATCTAAAATATAAACATCAGCTTCGGCATAAGCGGTCTCTAAACGATTTAATAATTTTAAACTTTCACGTTCCCTAACTTTGTTAATCTCTGATGTTTGGCGAAATGGCTCCGGTGATAATTCTTCAATTTTTATTTTGGCATAAGGCGACAAGCGTTTCAAATACTCATTGCAAGCTTCTAAATAAAACCCTTCGCGAACAGAGCCAATAGCAATAATTGTAATATCAAAAATATTATTTACCATACAATCAAAAATCTTAAAAATAACCACACACGCTGTAACCAATAATTTGCCAATCTTGTTAAAAAAATATGAGGCAATTCTGAAAAATCAACTTTAGCCGAAAACAGCGAAACTATATCTTGATCAGTCATTACGCGAATAGAATCAATATAACACCTTCTTTCAAATAATTTTGAACTATTATCAAACAACCACTGATAACCCAAAAACTTTTCTTTTAACCAACCACCTTGATAAGCGACTAATAACAAAAAAAATTCAATCAAAACTAAAACGGGAAACAATAATAAAAGCGTCTTCAGCTGATAATTAGTTAACAAAACGATCAAGCGATTGCGTTCGGCATAAAAATATTTATAATTTGATTTGGTGAATTGGTATTTATGATAAACGCTTGATTTCGATTCTAAAATAATCCGATAACCAGCCAATCTCAAACGCCAGCCCAAATCAACATCCTCGTGATACATAAAAAAATCATCATCAAATAAACCGGATTTTTTAAGGGCTGATATTCTTAATAAAACTGAAGCGCCAGAGGGATAAGCTAAATCTTTTGGCTGACCATCTCGATTCGGCTGACGATAATCACCACAATAAGCCAAACCATAAAAAGTTAATTGATTACCATAACTATTAATCAAATCTTTTTCGGGCCATAGCAATAGTTTTGATTGCACTGCGCCAATTCTTGCGTCACTTTGAGCCGACAATAAAGCTGATTGCAAAAAATCTTTAGCGACAATAGTATCATCATTTAATAAAAATAAATAATCAGCGCCCCAATTCAGAGCGAATTGATAGCCCTGATTATTAGCGCCGGCAAAACCAAGATTTTCATCATTCAGTATTAATTCCGCATCAGTAAAATTATTTCTAATAACATCAAGGGTATCATCACTGGAGGCATTATCAACTATAACCAACTTATAATCAATTCCTGAAAAATCAGCTTGACGCAAAGAATTTAAACAATCAATAATTTTCTTGGCGGAATTATAACTAACGATAGTAATTACTACTTTAATCATTTTGTCGTTTATCATAATCTTCAAGAGCGAGCTGTCTAACTATTTTAGTAATTTTTTTATCAATTTCCGATAACCGCAAAAATAACTTCCAAACCAAATAAAACAACAATATTAGTGATGAATAAATAACCAAATCAGCGCCACGACCAATCCCGACAAAATTAGCGGCCACAATTGAAAGTTCGGGTCTAATAACTACCATTAAAGCCACTAACCAAAAAATCGCCCAACCAAAAAATTGACGCCAAGTGATTTCTCTGATTTGTAATTTTAAAAACAATCTCAATAAAATAAAAGCGATAATGACAAGCAAAATTATTTGGATCAACAACATAAATATTATTTAATTAATAAATCCCAAAGTATTTTTATAGCACCCCATAAACTCTGACCTCGGCGCCGAGAATAATCCGTATATTTAATCGTCACTGGAAACTCGCAATATTTTAAACGATGCTTAGCTATTTGTTGCAACAATTGACTGGCATGAGCATAACCATCCTGATATAATTCAATTTTTTTTAATGCCTCAACGCTCCAGGCCTGAAAACCATTATGTGTATCAGTTAATTTCAGGCCAGTAGTTAAACAAGTAAAAATCAAAGCTAAATATTTAACTAATCTTCTGGCCGTCGGCATATTAATTGTTTGGCCTAAACGGCGCGAGCCCAAAACCACCTGACAATCGGAACTGAGGTTTTTTACTAATAAAGGAATTTCCTGGTGATCCATTTGACCATCGGCATCAAAAAAAACAGCGACTTGATAATCATGTTTCAAACAAAAATCAATGCCGGTTTTTAGAGATGCTCCCTGACCACGATTAAGGCAATGCCGTAAAACTTTAACACCAAGATTTTTAGCCAATAAAAAAGTTTTATCAGAAGAACCATCATCAACCACTAAAATATCAGTATCCGGCAAATTAAGTGAAAGAATGTTTTTAATAACCAAGGGCAATGATTCGCTTTCGTTATAGGCGGGAATAATAATCAAGGTTTTCATAAATTAACTGACTCTGGTCGTTTAATGCCTTCTTGAGCCGACAAATAATCAAAGGTCTTTTGCAATCCCTCATCCAATAAAACAATCGGAAACCAACCCAATTTTTCTTTAGCCAAAGTTATATCGGCTAATGGTTGTGGCCTAAAATAATCCGGCCGATCTTTAAAAACTATTTCAGATTTATTGCCAGCTAAATGATTAATTTTTTCCGCCACTTCTTTTAATGTTACTTTCCATTCAGAAGCAAAATTAAACGGCCCGCTATCCTCATAATGCATTAATTTTATTAAACCACGAATCAAATCATTAATAAAAAAATAAGAAGAAATTTCATCAGCGCCACCATAAACAGTGATCGGCTCTCCCCTCACTGCTGATTTCATCATTTCGGGTATCATCCTGCCATCTTCTAAAGACATTTTAGGGCCATAAGAATTAAAAATTCTCGCGATCTTGGCCTCAACATTAAGAGTTTTTAAATAATTAAAAACTAATGATTCACCAAACCTTTTCGCTTCAGCAAAACAAGAGCGCACATCAAGATGATTAACGGGGCCAATATAATCTTCTTTAATCAACATTCTGCCAGTACCATAACCATAAACCGCCGGCGATGAAGAGAATAATATTTTAGCTTGATATTTGACAGCTAAATCTAAAGCATGACGCAAACCAATAGAATTAACTTGGAGTGTTTCTATTGGTTGCTTTGTATAAATGATTGGAGAGGTTGGGGAAGCTAAAAAATAAATCTCTTGAACGCCCTGAAAGGGAACCTTGAAATATTCCAACTCCGAAAAATCTTCTAGTTTTAAGGGATTGATAATATTATGATTAATAAACCTAAAGTCAGGATTTTGTAATAATTGAGCGATATTTTGATTGTCTCCGGTAGAAAAATCATCAACGCAAATTACTTTAGCCGACTTAACCAATTCTGCGCATAAATTGGCACCGACAAAACCGGCTCCCCCGATAACTAACACATTTTTCTTGTCAAAAATAGCTTTAGTGACTGGCATATTGTTAAAATTATAAATTATCTCTAATAGCTATATTATAACAAATTAAACACTATAAAATCAACTATTTAGATTTTTAAAGTCAAAAATAACAAAAATAAAAAAATTGATTTTTTCTTAAAAATATGGTATAAATTAATCAATTTATTAAAGAAATATTATGAATAAACAGTCAATTAAAAAAATCACTCTTTTATTTGGTGATTTGGCAATTTTATATTTTGGCCTGTATTTGGCGCTAATTACGAGAAACTTCAATTTTCCTGCCCCTGATTTATGGCTTAGTCACATCCAGGCATTTTTGTTTATTTTTATTGTATGGATAATAGTTTTTTATATTAATGATTTTTATGATTTAAAAACCAGCTACAATAATTTTAATTTATTATCAATCATCACTAAAACCACGATTATTAACGGAGTTATAGCGGTTTTAATGTTCTATTTTTTAACTCCTCTATTTCCAGCAATTAAACCTCAAAGAATTTTGATATTTGACTTATTATGGACATTATTATTACTTTTTGGTTGGCGCAAGATTTTTTATAATTTTATTAAATCTAAACAAATAACCAATAAAATACTTATTATCGGTGATAGTCAATTAGCTCAAGAACTATTAACTGAACTACAAAAAAGAAATCAGCTGGGCTATCAAGCCGAAATCATAACCAATCTACCAGAAAACCTCAAACAATATTGCCAACAAAATAATATTGATATCATTATTAATTCAGAAAATATTAACAACGATTCTGAACAGGCTTCAAAAATGTTTGAGTGCTTGTCGTTGGGTATAGATATTTATGATATTAATCATTTCTATGAACAAATAACCCAAAAAATACCGGTTGAGCATATTAAAATGATTTGGTTTTTAGAAAACCTTTCTGAAAATTCAAAAAAATTATATGAAATAATTAAAAGAGCATTAGATATTTTTTGGGCTATTTTGGGATTATTTTTAACACTGCCATTAATGCCAATAATCGTTTTAATTATCAAATTAGACAGTTCCGGACCAATCATTTTTAAACAAATCAGAGTCGGTAAAAATGGCAAAGAATTTTTAGCGATGAAACTTAGGTCAATGACTATTGATGCTGAAAAAAATGGGGCGCAATGGGCCATCAAAAATGATCCACGCATTACTCGATTTGGAAAATTTATGCGCAAAACGCGTTTAGATGAAATTCCTCAATTAATTAATGTCTTAAAAGGCGAAATGAGTTTAATTGGTCCGCGACCAGAGCGTCCGGAATTTGTTAAAACACTAAGCGAAGAAATTCCCTTCTATCGCGAGAGATTATTAATCAAACCAGGACTCACCGGTTGGGCGCAACTGCTTGGTCCGGCTTATGGCGGAAGCAAAGAAGAGAGTTTAGAAAAATTAAAATATGATTTGTATTATATCAAAAATAGATCCTTGTTATTGGATTTAAGTATTATCTTAAAAACCATCCGAGTAGTGATGGGCAGAAGAGGGCAATAAAGTTATGATGGAAAACAAAAAAAATAAGACAGAACAACCACTTCTTAGCGTTATTATGTCTGTTTACAATGGAGAAAAATACCTTCAACAAGCAATAGAAAGTATTCTCCAACAAAGTTACGATGATTTTGAATTTTTAATTTATAATGACGGATCATCAGATAATACTCAATCTATTATCAATAAATATAACGACCCAAGAATAATCTTAACTAATCAAAAAAACATAGGGCTCACCAAAACACTTAATTTAGCAATAAAAAAAGCTCGCGGTAAATATATAGCCAGAATGGACGCAGATGATATTGCTGAACCAAATCGCTTTGAAAAACAAATATTATTTTTAGAAAATAATCCAGATATACTATTATGCGGGAGTCAAGCGAATATAATTGATGAAAAAGGAAACTTTCAAAAAAAGTATACTGTCCCTTTAGAAAATAAAAAAATAAAAAAAGGAATACTGTTACACAATCCTTTTATACACTCAACAATAATTTTTAAAAAAGAACTAATTGAAAAAATTGGCGACTATAATGAAAATTTCAAATTCGCTCAAGATTACGAATTGTGGACTAGAGTAATAGCAAAATTTAAAACTGCCAATTTACCAGATTTCCTTTTAAATTATAGAATTTATAAAAATAACATCACTCACTCAAACAATCTAATGGTTCGTTTTTTGGGAATCAAAATAAGATTGTTGGCCTTATGGCGACTTTATCTTAAAGGCGGTTTTTCTTGTTTCCAACCACAAAGAAAGATTGAGTAAAGCCCATAGGCGATAGTCATCTTTCATGAGATAAGTTTTTACTTCATTAAAATTCAAAATAGAATATATTTTATTATTGGTATCGCCTAAATAATCATTTTTAAGCTGTGCTATTTTTTTATCTTTAAGCCACTTGGTTATCGGCGAACCAAAACCTTGCTTTTTACGACTTCTAATACTTTCGGGCCACAATTTTGAAAAAGCTTCGCGCATGATTATTTTATCACGATTGTGATTTATTTTTAAGCTAACCGGCAGAGATATTAAAAAATCAGCCAACTCATGATCCAGAAAAGGAGAACGTAATTCAATGCCGGCAAACATTGATGCCCTATCAGTTTTAACCAAAATGTCGCCCGGCATATAATTGGAAATATCAAAATAAATAGCATCATTAACGTCGTTTTTTAATCTTGGAAAAATATTTAAGGAATTATTTTTTTCTTTCCCTATTAATCTATCAATTTCATAACCCTTAAATATGCCAATATTATTAAGATGAGCTTTAATCAAACTATTAAACCTTAAAGATTGTGCAATACCATTAAAACCATAATAACAGTCCTTAAGTTGATTAATATTAAAATCAGAAACCAAAAGAGTTAGGGCCTTAATGGGGTCCTTTTTAAATAAGGAAAAATAAACTAGTCGTCGATACCAACTCCAATAACCACCAAAAAGCTCATCTCCGGCATCACCGGTAAGAACAACTTTAGTGTGTTTGGAGGCAGCTTGAGAAATTAAGTAAGTGGGAATGCTGGAAGTATCAGCCAGTGGTTCATCATAAATTTCTTGCATCTTAAACATCAATTGATAAATATCATAATCTCCGATTTGTAGTTCAGTGTGGTCGGTATTATATTTTTCAGCCACTTCCCGAGCAAAAGGTAATTCATTAATAGAGTCACCAAAACCAAAAGAAAAGGTTTTTATCCCCTGTTTATAACGGCTGGCGATTGCCACTATAGTTGATGAATCAAGCCCTCCACTTAAAAAAGCGCCTACTGGCACATCGGCAATCAATTGACGTTTAATAGCGATATCTAAAAGAGATTCACATTTACCAACTGCATCCATCAATGAAATTGTTTCGTTAGTTTCAGGCAATTGATAATATTTTTTTATTTTAAGTTCATTAAGATCATAAGTTAAGCAACAACCTGGAGGCAAAACAAAAATATTTTCATAAACTGAAACCTGAGAACCAACATATAATTGTCTTAAATAATCAGCTATCGCCGGAATACTTAACACCGGAT
>CAZYUN010000005.1:14700-21156 GCA_964650755.1 uncultured Gammaproteobacteria bacterium | reverse complement strand
ATGCAGAACAATTAAATCCTTCTTCTGCGCTTGGGCGAAGTATTTGCGTGGCGGTAGGGGTTTATTTAAAATATTTGAAACAAAATCCTCAGACATAAATAATTATTTTATTTATTATCTCATTTTCAGTTTAATTTTTCAATCAGCCCCATCTTAAAAGCAAGATAATAAAAAACTCCAATGATTAGAAGAGGGAGAAATTTGATCACTAATTTTGATCGCAAATTTAAAAAAACCATAACAACTCACTATCAAACTATCTATTAAAATAACCGGAGCCAAACCGCCCCCTTATGCGAAATTAATCATCAACCCTTGCAAAAATATGATAATTGTGTTATGATAGAAGTCAACTAGGCCAAAATATTGGCCTAATTAATTTTCACTAAAATAATCCATCACCATGGCCGAAGAAGTAATCCTACGTTTTGACGAAGTCACTTTTGAATACTCCCTAAACAAGCCCATTTTGGAAGAGGCCAGTTTTAGCGTGCGTCGTGGTTCAAAAATTACTTTGATGGGGCAGAATGGCGCCGGCAAAAGCACTATCTTTGGATTAATTGATGGCCGACTCAAACCTAAGAAGGGCAAGGTCTCCATCACCAGAGATGCCACTATTGGAGCCGCTCGTCAAACTTTAGATCGAGCTGATTTTGATCTGACTTTAGAGGAATACTTTGCTCGCGCCTTCACTACTGTTCCGGGTAACCTCAAAGGACAAATCAAAAAGGTCTTAGATGCTGTCAATCTTGATATCCCCTTTGAACGCAAAGTCGGCGAGATGAGTGGTGGCCAACAAGCGCGCTTGCTACTCGCTTTCGCCTTAATTCAGAATCCAGACATTTTGCTATTGGATGAACCGACCAACAATTTAGACCAAGCCGGCATTGATCACTTGATTTCTTTTTTGGTGATGTATGAAAAAACTGTCATCGTCATCTCCCATGATGCCGATTTTCTCAATTGTTTTACTGATGGCGTTATTTATTTAGACGTCCACACTCACACCATCGAAAGTTACAATGGCGACTATTATACTGTAGTTGAAGAAATTGAAAAACGCATTGAACGCGAACGGATGGAAAACGCTCGCGCCGAAAAAGTCATCCGCGATCGCAAAGAGAAAGTTAACTTCTTTGCCAACAAGGGCGGTAAGATGCGCAAGCTCGCCAAAAAAATGCGCGAAGAAACAGAAGAATTAGAAGATAGCATTGTTGATGTGCGTCGTGAAGACAAAACTATTCGTGATTTTACTATCGCCTCACAAAATATTATCGGCGATGTCGTGACTGTTGATTCCGTCATGACTTATTACGGCCATTTGCCTCTGCTGAAAGAAGTAGGATTAAATGTCCGCAAGCACATGCATGTTTTGGTCTCTGGACCCAACGGCATCGGCAAAAGCACTTTCTTGAAGTCGCTGGTCGCTGGCACTACTGAGACGGCCAAAATCACCGAGGGTGTACGCGTCGGTTATTACAGTCAGGATTTTTCTCAACTTGATTTTGATCAAACGGTTTTTGATTCCTTGAAGTCAGCAATTCCTGATGATGAGGTTATGAGCACCGAAACCATGCGTTCAATTTCTGCCGGATTTTTGATTACCGGCGACTTGATGGGCAACAAAGTCGGCGACCTCTCCGAGGGGCAGAAGGGTTTGCTGTCTTTTGCTAGATTAGTTTTGATGAAACCGGGACTACTAATTCTTGACGAACCAACCAATCACATCAACTTCCGTCATATTCCAGTCATCGCCCAAGCGATCAACAACTTTGATGGCGCCATGATCATGGTTAGTCATATGCCCGATTTTGTTAAAAAAATCAGCATTAACGAAATACTTGATCTCACTAAATACTAAACTTTTTTGCCCAAACAACCGCTCGCTGAAGTGGTTGTTTTTTTGACTTGAAAAAATATTTTAGAAACAAAAAAGCCCCTGAGAATCAGGAGCGAAGAAAGAGCGAGGGTTATCAAAAGAACAGAACAAGAAGAAACTGCATCATTTTTTGGGCACCAGACACAAAAAAGCCGGATGAATTTGGCGAGATTCTTTGGTTTGAAGATTTTGTACTATAACAACCATTTTATAGAACCAACTCATGTCAGACATAAACCAAGAAATCCCCTCCTTAAACTTGAGATGCGACAACAATGCATACAAATTAGGATCTTCATTAATCCAATCAAAATGAAAAATCGCAAATTCCGCCGGCAATTCAATCCCCTTGACCACAAACCGTTCTTGTTTGGAGTCGCGAATAATTCTTACCCTCTCACCTTTTTTAATTCCTTCGGCATTAGGGAAAAACCTTACAACAAATGGCGGGATTTTTTCTAATTCAACCGGATACGGACTATCAATGATACATTGAATAGGTCTGGCGAGTCGCTTATTCATGACATCTCCTTATTTGGTTTTTGGTGTTAAGGTTCTTTTTATGACTTGCCATTACTCTATATTTTTCAGAAGCTAAAGTCAAGTGATTCCAATTATACAGACAATTTTTAGGATTTGGGGTTTAACGGGGTTGATATCATAATCAGATTATTTGGTATTTTTCAAATTTAAAATAAAAAGCCGGCAATTAAGCCGGCCAAAAACAATCAACAGAGCAAATCAAAAAAACTGAGAATTGTAATAGTCCAACAAAAACCGGCCATCCCTTCCTTGAGTGGGCTCACCAACATATTTGGTTACGCCCAAATTAACCGGTTTCTCTTCTTTGTCTATCCGTAAAAATTCTTCAACCGTAAGACGCTCAAAATTGGCGCGCAATCCCAACAAAGCCAAATGGTGTGAAACAACAAAAACATTTTGTTCCGCGAATTCCCTGGTAACCGTTGCCAGCCAAGAACGCAGACGACTGCGAACTTCGGGCACATTCTCACCTTGAGGCCACTTATACCAATATGGCCCCTCTAACTGATACAGCAAAAACTGTTCCGGATGATGCAAGAAAAAAATCTTATGATCATTATATAAGCCACTCAACCCGTGGCTCTGTTCTCTAATGCGTTCATCTTCATAGACACGAACTCGACTTAATTCCGGCCAGCCACATATCAAATATTCCAAGGTTTGGCGCGTGCGCAAATAAGGTGAAACAAAAATAACATCGGGCAATACTTCATGATGACGCAAATACTCTCCGGTTTTCATAATGGAATATTGTTGTCCATCCACAAAATTTAATGGCGTTTCTTGATCGCTGACGTTGGTACGATAAAGATCAGCCATAATTTTTGCCAGATGTTTCAATTCTTCGGATGGTTCTTGAGTACTGGCCACCAAAGACCAATCCCGATAAAGTTGCACAAACCTTTGATACTCGGGATTTTTTTGTCTAGATTTGACGATTGCGTTATAGACCGACTCAGCATGCCTGACAAACAAAAGAGATTTTGGCCATTTCATTGTCGCTCTCCTTCTGGTTTGATTGATTGAAAAAGTACTAATGACTTGAATCCTAATATAAATTAATGTTTATGTCAATTATCTTCCCTTTTTGTATCCCCTCAATAATTCCCATAACAACCAAAAAAAAGTAAAAATAAAAACTAAATACGAAACGAATAATAATGGGCGCCCGACATAAGCGATTGATAATTTAGTTAAGTCACCGAAAAGATCCTGAAAATAAACCAAATATTGTGACAACAACAACCAAGGCGAAGTAGCCACAAAAAAAATAATCGGATTAATCCAAGCCAGACGTCCGAGCTTGAGCCATTTTTTTAAACCATGCAAAATATATATAATTATCAAAGATAAAAACGCAAAGACCCAACCAGCATACAAAGAATAAATATTAAACAATCTAAAGGTGTTTTGATTAGCAATCTCCCAGGCCACCGGCTTGAATAAAAAATAAGCAACCATATAAAACAAACCATAAATCACAAAAGCCCATAATGGAAACCAAGGCGAATTAAAAAATTTATCTTTTGTTTGTTTAATGTCTTGAGTTAGTTCTTGAGTTAACTCTTGAGGCAGGGCTGAAATGTTTTTAAGAATTGAATTATCATCATTTTTTTGACTCATATATTGAGATTATTAAAATTTGATTAAAATGATCTTAATCTTGTTGTTTGATTTTATTTTAGCATAAAAATCAGATTTTTTTAAGATTTGAAATGACTGAGATTATTGGTGATAATTAGCTTTTAAAATGATGGGGGTTATTAATTGTGGCGTTTATTTTGCGTTAAAAATAAATTTGACAAAAACAAGAATTGTGTGCTATAATTATCCCATAATCATTATAAAATTATGCCAAAACAGAAAAAAGACCCAAAAATTAAGGTGCCTCGCTTGGTTAGAATAGAAAACAAAAAAAGCTCCAGAAAAAAGAAAATGGAAGCTGTTATCACCAAAAGACCTTATAACAAAGAAAAATAAAGCGGATCAAACCGCTTTTTGTTCGGGGATCGTCTAATGGGTCGCGAATGCGACAGGTTAGAAACGAAACAAGCCGAAAGGCGAAGTTGAGTGATCGGGAATCTGTCGGTGACAGATTTCCGCTAACCCCGGACAGGGGCTTAGCCCCGTACGCTTTCGGTCAATCAAACTGCTTGACAAACACACAAAACATTAATATTCGGGGATCGTCTAATGGTAGGACTCCAGGTTTTGGTCCTGGCTATCGGGGTTCGAATCCCTGTCCCCGAGTTAATTTTAAAAGATCGGCTTTCGCCGGTCTTTTAAAGTTGCTTGAAAATAAACAGGGATTCAAACAAGTCAGACAAACAAAAACCGCTCCCCGCCCCCACCCTCTCGCCAAAATCCATAAAAAATGCTAAAATAAGCTCAACTATATTTGACGATTATAACCAAAAATCAATGAAATTTCTTTTAATCACTCTTGAATATCCGCCAACCAATGGCGGTATTGCCCACTACTACTCTAACCTATCTGCCAATTGGCCCAAAGCTAATTTGGATATTTTAGATAACCACAACAACGAACTAATTGATTTGAAATTAAGTTTTTTTAAATGGCGACCATCAATTAAAAAATTATATCAACTGCTAAAAAAACGAGAGTTTGATTATTTATTAGTCGGCCAAATTCTGCCTCTGGGAGCGACCGCTTGGCTCTTGTCTTTTGTGTTTAATTTTCGTTATGCCGTATTTTTTCACGGCTTGGATTTTTCTTTAGCGACTAAAGGCGGACGAAAAAAATGGCTCTCAAAACTAATCCTTAAACGAGCCGACAAAATAATCCCGGCCAATTCTTATGTCGCCAAACAACTTCAAGAATTCCTACCACTAAAAAAAGATCAAATCATAATCATTAATCCGGCACTGGGAGAAATCAAAAAGCCAAATGAAAAAATAATTGAACAGATCAAACAAAAATACAATCTTCAAGAACAAAAAATTATTCTCTCCATTGGTAGATTAGTAAGACGCAAAGGATTTGATTATTGCTTGCAAGCTTTGAAAAATATCACCGACCTTAATTGGGTTTATGTTGTAATTGGCGATGGTCCGGATCGAGATTATTTAAAACAATTATCTCTTGACTTGTTTGGCGAAAATTACGCCTCAAACATTATTTTTTTAGGAGAGATTGAGGAGGCCGAAAAAACTGCTTGGCTATCTTTAGCCGATGTCTTTTTAATGCCCTCACGCAATATCAATGGTGATTATGAGGGTTTTGGTATTGTTTATTTAGAAGCTAATGCTCAGCACAAACCGGTTATTGCTGGCGACAGTGGTGGAGTCCGAGACGCGGTCAAAAATGGCTTTAATGGATTATTGGTTGATCCCGAAAATACTCAAGCAATCACCGACGCTACTAGAAAATTATTAACTCAACCGGAATTAGCCAAAAATCTCGGCGAGTTCGGTTATAGACGTGTTATCACGGAATTTTCTTGGTCCAAACAAGCCAAAAAACTTTATGAATTTTTAATGGGCAATCAATAATTATGAAAAATAAAATAATCTTTATTATCATAATCGGCTGGTTGATATTCTTTCCACTTGTGACTCAAGCGCAAAACGAGCCAACCGCTAATGGTTACGAGGCGACAACTACGATCGAACCAACCGCAGAAATTCAAACTTTAGCCACTCCGCTTAAAGCTGTAGTTTTTCGCGCCAAAGTTTTAGAGATTATAGAAGAAAAAAATATTGAGCGCGAAAACGGCTCTTGGGGAGTCAGTCAAAAACTTTCATTAAAAATCACCTCAGGCGATCAAAAAAATCAAGAAGTTGTCTATAATGGCTTAAATAAATTTGATATTTTAAATACCCACAAATATCAGCCAAAAGATCAATTAATTATTCAACAAATCACCTACTCCGACAATTCTATTGAATACATTATTATGGACTATGACCGCCAAAATATAATTTATTGGCTAACAGCTTTATTTGTTTTAATAATTCTAATTATCGGCGGTCGCAAGGGTTGGCGATCACTTTTTGGCTTGTTGGTTAGTTTT
>CAZYUN010000005.1:0-14600 GCA_964650755.1 uncultured Gammaproteobacteria bacterium | reverse complement strand
GCGACAAAAATACCGATTGATTTTAAGGGATTGTTGTTGGCCGGTTTTTTAATCGGCGCGGTCGGTGTTTTGGATGATATTATTATTGGTCAAATTGAAGCGGTCAAACAACTGAAATTAGCCAATCCCCTGATGTCCGCTAAAGAAATTTTCAAATCCGCCAATCAAATCGGCAACACTCATTTGGGCGCTATTATTAACACTTTATTTTTAACTTATGCCGGCGCTTCATTGCCATTATTACTATTATTCTCACTCCAATTGGAGCCGGCCATGACTTTCAGTCAAATTATTAGTAATGAATTAGTAGCAACTGAGATTATCCGTACGCTGGTTGGTACGATTGGTGTAGCTATGTCATTGCCAATTTCTACTTGGTTAGCTACTCATTGGCTAAAAGTTAAAAAATAATCAAGAACACAATGCATACTCCTAATATACAAAAAACAATAGATGCTTTCGCTAAACTGCCATCTATTGGCCCCAAAATGGCCGAGAGATTGGTTTTTAGTTTATTAAAAAAACAAGCCAGCTTAGAAAATCTGATTATCACCCTAAATAACATGCGACAATCAATCGTTCAATGCTCTGATTGTTTTTCTTTTGCCGAAACCAACCCCTGCCCCCTATGTTCTTCACAACTGCGTAATCGCCAATATTTATGTGTGGTTCAAAAAGCTCAAGAAATAGAAGTAATAGAAAAATCAAAAGCTTTTGATGGTCTTTATTTTGTTTTGGACCAAAAAATCAATCCCTTAGAACCCGGTCCAATACCGGAAAAAATCAGCCGACTGATTCAAAGAATCAAAAATGATAATATTAAAGAAATTATTTTAGCTTTTAACCCTGACTTGGAGGGTGAGACAATGATTTTATACCTCAAAAAACAACTGGCTAATTTTTCTGACTTAAAATTAAGCCGTTTGGCTCGTGGTCTGCCGATGGGTGCTGATTTGGAATATGCCGATGAAATCACTTTAGAAAACGCCCTCAAGGGACGGCAAAAAATATAATTATCACGCTCAGAAATTGCTATAATTAAAACATCAACAATTAAAAAACTCACTCCAAACAGAGTGAGTTTTATAATTAAACATAATTTAAATCTAATCACCTAACCCAAAACATCTTCCGGTTTAATAAAACGATAATTACCAACCGCTAAATCATCTAATTTCAATTTGCCAATTCTAACTCTTTTTAAATAATTAACTCGATAACCGCGGGCTTCGGCCATGCGCCTGATCTGACGATTAACGCCTTGTAACAAAATCAAATTAGCTTTATTGCCATTTACTCGTCTGACTTTTATCGGCTTAACTTTTTCGCCATCCAAATCCATGCCCGATTCAAATGCTTTAATATCTTCTGTCTGAAGTTCACGATCAAAAACCACCTCATATTCTTTTTCGTGCTGAAATTTAGCTTGCGTCAATTGATAAGCAAAATCACCATTGTTAGTCAAAATTAACAAACCAACAGAATCCTTGTCTAATCTGCCGACCGGATAAATTCTTTCAGGAATATCGACTAATTCCAAAACCGACTGTCCTTGCCAATTTTTAGCGCTACAAACATAACCCAATGGTTTGTTCAGTGCCAGATATATATTTTTTTGAGCTAAGCCGATTTCAACTCCATTAATTCTAACTTTGTCTTTTTCTTCATCAATCACGTGTCCCAAATCGCTGACTTTTTCTCCATTAACCTCAACCTTGCCGGCTAAAATCAATTCTTCTGCCTTGCGTCTTGAAGCCACGCCAGAGTGAGCAATAAATTTGTTCAATCTCATAAATTAAGGTTTACGGCAAATAATACTGAAATGCCAATTAGTTAAATTGATTAGTGGTACAAAAGAAATGATTCGATCAAGGTAACACAAAAACTTTTGTGTTTTATGATTCGATTTTAATTTCAACTTGAAAAACTTATTCAAGAATCGTAATCCCGAATCATACAACTCACCTAAATACTTTTCGCGATAAACTTTAATAACTTCAAGACCCGCTTTCTGGCACAATCCCTTCAACTGACTTTTAGTGAATCCCTTAGTTGTATCATCGGCGATTGAATGAAATTTAAGGTCTGAGCCACCACGGATAATCTTCTTAGCCGGCTCGAGTAATTTATATAGTGTATAATAAGGCCAAGCACTGGGCTCTAATCCTAAGATTACTAGGTCACCACTTTTAACAACTCGCTTCATCTCATTAATTGCTACTTCGGGATTTGGTAAATGATGAAAGGAGGCAGAAATGAACACGCCGTCAAAATAGTTATCAGCGAAAGGCATCCTTTCCGCATCGCAAATTAAAAATTCTCCTTTATCAGCTAAATTCAATTGTTCATATAGCGACTTGGCTTTATTAACCGCTTCGTCAGCAATATCGGTTTCAAATACTTTCATGCCTGCTTGTGATAGTTCTATTCCATCACATCTAATACCACAAGCTAATTCTAATATTTTAGCGCCGACTGGCAACTTCAATAAGTATTGCTTAAAATCATTATGATAAGGCAAGTCTCGATTGGGCTGATAACTGATCGTTTGACGGCTGTAGAAACCACTCCAATACTGGCTTTCTTGTTCTTTAAATTCCATGTTTTTTACGGATTATTTCTTTGGCTTGATCATACTTCGCAATCTGCTCTCTAATTTTCTGAGTTTTAAATGGAAGCTTAAAAAATATTTTCGGAAACCAACTACTCATATGACCGCCAGAGATAACTCGAAACAAAACTTCAGGAATAAAAACTCCCCTACCGCCACGTTCAGCAATTGTTAAAAATAAATCCCAATCTTGAAATTTTTTTAAACTCTCATCAAAACCCAAAAAAGATTCACGACGCATTAAAGATGAAGTGTGAATATAGGGCATCAATTTTAAACGCTCCACATCAAACGGCCACAATTTAAATTTTTTCCAACCAAAGCGAAAAGAAGAATAAACAAAATCAGCATCGGTATCGGCTTTTAGCGCCAAATACATTTTTTCCAAAGCATCGGGCCTTAAAATAATATCAGCATCCAAAAAAATTACCAACTCACCGGTAGAAATTTTAAAGCCATAATTACGAGCCGAAGGAGCGCCCCGATTTTCTTGTTGTAGAATAATCAGGGGGCGACTGATAGCGCTTAAGACGCCTAATAGATGATCTGTAGAACCATCATCAACTATAATAACTTCTAAATTGTTATAAGTTTGACTAAAAACACTAGTCAAACATTTTTGAATTTTATCTGCTTGATTATAAACCGGAATAATAACTGAGATTTTTTCTTTAAACATAAAACAGATTAAGTTTTAAAACGAGGAGAAAATTCACCCAACAATTCCCTCACTGATTGCCACCTATAAAGTCCCAACAAATAAGCGCCGACAAAATAAACAACGCCTCCACTTGCAATCGAAACTACAAAATGAACTTGATTTTTTAAAATTAAAACAACCACTAACATCAAAAGTGACGCTAAAATTATTTTCACAAAACTAACCAACAAAAACTTTTTGTCATAACTAACAATAGAATCAATCACCACAATACCCAAAACAAACAACAAAAAATAACTAATCAAATTGGCCCACGCCGTTCCCATATAACCAAATAATGGTATTAGAGACAAATTAGCAATCAAAGAAAAAAGAGTTACTAAACCGGTATTAAAAGTATTGCGTGATTGCCGTCCGCAAGCATTAAGCATCGCGCCAACCGGAAAAGACAAAAACACAAACAATAACGACAGCATTAAAACATTAAGCGGTGCCACTGCCGGTGCATATTCAACACCAAAAACGCGAGGTATGACCTGATCAGCAATACTAATCACCCCGAAAGTCAGTGGCGATGCCAAAAACACCAACCAATACATTGATTTGACGAATAGTTTAGACAAGTGCTCTTTGGCATTGGCAAAATAATAACTGAAGGCCGGATAAATAGAGGCCGAAAAAGCCAAGGCCGCAAATTGCAAAGCAAAAGCTATTTTAAAAGCAACGGAATAAATGCCTACTTCATAATCGCCTTTTAATTTTGACAACAATACGATATCTAAGGAAGAGAAAATACGATTGAAAATTCCAGCCATTGCAAAAGGTAAAGCCAAACTAAACAACAAATGCCACAATTTCCAATCAAAAGAAAATTTTAAATTAATATTAAAACGTCTTTTGAGATTCAACCAAGACCAGAAAAAATTCAACAAACTAGCCAACAAATAAACACTCATAATCCAAACCAATCCCGCTTTGGAAAAAATCAATAATGAACCGACCACTAAAACAGTGAGTTGATTAAGAATCGTTCCCAGTGATTCATAAAAAAGATTTTGTTTTCCACGAATCACACCATAAACACTTAAAGAATAACAATCAACCAACATCACTAAAGCCGAAACATACACTAAATTCTTAGTCGCCTCAGGATAACCCAAAAAATTAACCAACGCCACCACTGACAAATAAATGACAGCCGAGCCCAATAATTTAAAACCGAAAATATTAGCCAAGTATTTTTCAGAAGTTTCTTGATTTTTGGCAGTTTCACGAATCAGGACTTGAGTGAGACCCAAATCCAAAAACATTGCAAAAATTGAGGTAAAACTTAAAGCAAAAGTGAATTTTCCGGTATTTTCAACACCAATGCCACGCGCCAAAATAATGAAATAAAAAAAAGATAAGACCTTTTGCGAGGCCAAAGCAGTAGTATAAAAAATTGTATTTTTGGCTAATTTTCTCTCATTCATACTCTTATATCATAACAAAAAAAATAACTAATTAAAAGCGCTCCCCTAGTGAGGAGCGAAAGAGCTATTTGTCGGATATTTTTCTATTAGGAACTTCTGTCCACCAAACCCAATCAATTGTTGCCAAACGATTAAACGAATCAAGCGTGGGCAAATCACCGCATAACGCCTGAAAAACCGGAAACAAAGAAACTAATCTCGTTGGATCTGAAGATTCCAAACAGCCCCAATACAACTGATGCAATAAAGACAAAAGACAGTTTTGACAATTGGGAATTTTTTTATGTACATTCACCTGAGATTGAGAATCGCCTTCAGCATAATCATCAAGCGGATGATTAGCATTATGAGTCAATGCTTGGCTCAATGTTTGAAAAATCGTAGCACGTCGGCCATATTTTGACTCGTTTTTTCCCGCTTCTTCTAACAATTTGTAGATTTCTTCTTTTAGCATTTTCATCTCTCCCTGTTGGTAAAATTAATTTTATAATCATTTTTAAATTAAAGCAAGTTTATTTAAAAAAAATATCGCCAAACTGAATTGACGATATTTTATAGAGATTATAATAACAATAAATAATACAACTTTAGCGCTTGGACCATTGTGGTGCTCTTCTGGCGCGTCTTAAACCAGGTTTCTTTCTTTCTTTGACACGAGGATCACGAGTCAACAATCCTTCGGCTTTTAGAATTGGCTTCAATTCTCCATTAATCTCAATCAAAGCACGAGAAATACCGTGGCGAATGGCTTCACTTTGAGCAATCTTACCACCACCGACAACCTTCACAGTAACATTAACGGTTTTTTCATGACCGGTTAAAATTAAAGGTTTAAGAACATTATCCTGCCAATCTTTAACTGGCAAATATTCAGATAATTGTTTGTCATTAACAGTAATTTCCCCCTTGCCTTTCAAATAAATCCTAACTCTGGCTGTAGCTGTTTTACGACCGCCTCGGCCATAAAAATACTGTTCTTTTTTTTCTGTTTTTTCTGTTTTTTCTGTCTTTTTGACAGTAGTTTTAGTTTCCATAATATCTTTAACGAAAATATAATAATTATTTTGCGGTCTTTAAACGTTTAATCATTTGAGAGCGTAATTTGTTTTTAGGTAACATTCCCCAAACAGCGCGCTTCAAAACATCAGCCGGATCAGTATTAAAAATATCCTTGGCCTTAGTGATTCTCAGACCACCCGGATGATTGGTATGATGATAATAAACCTTTTGATCTAATTTTTTGCCGGTAAACTTAATCTTTGAAGCGTTTATAACTTCAACATAAGCCCCATTATCCTTAGCAGGATCAAAAGAAGCTTGATTTTTACCGCGAAGCAAATCAGCGATTTTAGTAGCTAATCGACCTAATGGCACTCCGGTTGCATCCAATTGATGATTTTTTCTCTCTATCTTTTCCATAACTTTAATTAAACTCTTAAATTATTAAACGGTTTCAATAACGGCCATCTCAGCACCGTCTCCGGCACGACTGCCTAATTTTGTAATTCTAGTATAACCACCTTTGCGTTCTTGATATTTTGGGCCGATAACTTCAAATAATTTCTTAACTGAAGCATCAGTATACAAATACTTTAGGGCCTGACGACGATTATGTAAAATATCGTTTTTCGCTAAAGTAATCAATTTTTCAACTACCGGGCGCAAAGCTTTAGCTTTGGCTTTAGTGGTGGTGATTTTTTCATAAACAACAAAGCTGGTAGCCAAACTACGCATTAAAGCTTCTCTTGGCTCCTTGGTTCGACCTAAAACTTTTCCTTTTCTATTATGACGCATAATTTATTTATTTACTAAACTTTTCTAATTTATTCTTCATTTTTTTTGGGACGACCTCGTCTTTTCGGTGCAGCTTCTTCACCCTCAGAAGCATCACCTTGTTCTAAATCAGTTTCAGCAACAACTGCTTTGACTATTTCATCAGCAACCGCATCTTCAACATCATTAACTTCAATTTCAGAAACAGCTACAGGAGCTTCTAATTCAACCTCTTCTACTTGTCTTAATCCGCCTTCCATAATCCAAGAGAATTGATTATTCAAAATTTCAGCTGATTTACGTACGGCTTCTTGAGGTGAAATTGTGCCATCAGTTTCAATATCTAAAATTAATTTATCATAATCTGTTTTTTGTCCGACACGAGTAGCTTCTACTGACAAACCAACATTAACTACTGGAGTAAAAATTGAGTCAGAAGCAATAAAACCGATTTCTCCCTTGCCTCTTTCTTGCTCTTCAACTGGCACATAACCAATTCCTTTAGCCACAGTCAACTCCATTTCAAATTGTGATTTATCATCAGTTGAGGTAGCAATAACAAAATCTTTGTTAACCACTTCGGCGTCCAAAGAATTTTCAATATCAGCTCCGGTTACCTTTTTTTTGCCTGAAGATTTTAAATGTAAAACAACCGGTTCATCAGAATAAACTTTAAAGCGAAGATTTTTTAGATTTAAAATAATCTCCAGCATATCTTCGGGGACATTTTCCAATGTGGAAAATTCATGCTTAACACCCTTAATTTTCACACCAGTAATTGAACCGCCAACCAAAGAAGAAAGCATTACTCTTCTTAAGGCGTTACCCAAAGTCAAACCATAACCAGGAAAACATGGCTCGATAATAACTTTGGCTCTTTTATCGGCCTCAATTTCTTCAACGATGAATTTTTTTGGCAAGGGAATACTTTTTAACATAAATTTTTTCCTCCTTTATATTGATCATTAAGATCGAATATGGAATTTATTTAATAAAATTATAAATAATTTATTATTTGCTATAAAACTCGACGATGGTTTTCCAATCAACATTAACAGCAATATCTCCAAGTTTCGGCAAGCTGGTGATTTTTCCGCTTAAAGCGTTTTTATCAACAGAGATCCAAGCCGGAACTCCCTCGCCTTTGTTTAATCTGTTTTTAACCTCAGCAAAACCTTTTTTAGTTAAAGCTCTTTCAGATAAAGTAACGACATCGCCAACCTTGATTTGATAAGAAGGGATAGTAACTTTTTTGCCATTGACTCTGACGTGTCCGTGTCCGACAATTTGTCTGGCCGATCTGCGAGAAGCAGACAAACCAATACGATAAACAGTGTTATCTAAACGGCTTTCCAAAAATCTAAACAATAATTCACCGGTATTACCAACTTTCTTTTTAGCTTTCTCAAAATAATTTCTAAATTGAAGTTCCAACAAACCATACATGCGTTTGGTTTTTTGTTTTTCTTTAAGTTGCTTGCCGTAGTTGGTCAACTTATTCATTCTTTGTAATGGCCCATGGACACCAGGAGCAAAATTTCTTTTAATCATGGGGCATTTAGCGCTATTGCATTTATCACCCTTAAGAAAAAGTTTTTCACCGGCTCTTCGGCAACGCTTACATTGAGTATTTTCGGTATATTTAGTAGACATAGTACTTGATTATAATTAAATTAAACTCTTCTTGGTCGAGGCGCACGGCAACCATTATGCGGAATCGGAGTAATATCTTTGATGCTACTAACAGTAAATCCATTAGCATTCAAAGCTCTCACAGCCGCTTCTCTACCGCCACCAATACCTTTAACAAACACAGATACTTCTTTTAATCCGTATTTTTTAACTTTTTCGGCAGCATCCTTAACAATAATAGTAGAAGCATAAGGAGTGGCTTTTTTGGGACCTTTAAAACCGCATTGTCCGGCTGAGCTCCAACTTAAAACATTACCGTTTTGATCAGTAAAAGTGACAATAGTATTATTGTAGGTTGATTTAACATAAGCCCGACCACTAGCAACTTGTCTGACCGCCACGGTCTTTTTGACTCGTTTTTTAGTTTTGGATGCTTTTTCTGTTTTTTCAGAAATAGCTTCAACTGCCGGATTTTCAACAGCAACGACCTCAGTATTTTGTTTGTTTTCTTCTGACATAATTAAAATAATAAAAAATAGAATTTAAAATATTGCTAAACTTTAAGTTTTTTGTCCGCTATCCTTTCGTCCTGAGCCCATAGTTTTTCTGGAATTACCTCTAACGGTGCGGTTATTGGTTTTAGTTCTTTGTCCTCTGACTGGCAAACCTCTGGAGTGACGAGTTCCACGATAGCATTTTACTTCTTTTAGGCGCTTAATATTACCCAAAACCTCTCTTTTTAAATCACCTTCAATCACAAAACCGCCTTTTTCTACGGCTGTTCTCAAGGTATTGACTTGATCATCGGTTAAATCATTAACTCTGGTATCTGGATTGATTTTAACTTTTTTAAGGATTTCATTAGCTCTCGCTTTGCCGACTCCATAAACATAAGTCAAAGCGATTTCTACTCTTTTGTTGTTTGGTATATTGACACCGGCGATTCTTACTGCCATATTTTACTGTTATAAAATTTATTTCTGAAAAAATAAAGTACAGGGCGGTTAGCCTTGTCTTTGTTTGTGTTTAGGATTTTTGCAGATTACCACGACTCTTTTTTTTCTTCTGATAACTTGGCAATCTTTACAAATTTTTTTCACTGAAGACCTTACTTTCATAATTTTTTTGGAAATTAAGAGAACAAGAAACCAATCTTTCTTATTCAAAATCTTGGATTGATTAAAATTAATTTAATTAATAACGATAAGTGATTCTGCCTTTGGTTAAATCATAGGGGGTCATTTGAATTTTGACTTTATCTCCCGGCAACAATCTAATGTTAAACATTCTCATTTTGCCCGATAGATGAGCCAAAATTTCATGGCCATTCTCTAATTTAACCCGAAAAGTGGCTGCCGGTAAAGATTCTGTTACTTCACCGTTCAGTTCCAAAAAATCTTTGGACACTTCTGAGGCATCTGGCTTGTTTTTTGACATTGACTAAATTTTAATTTTTGACAAATTTTAATTTTTAAAGTTTAAAGAAAAACAAACAAAAAATAAAATCAAAAATATGGCTAGGATTAACTATTCCCCTAAATAGCCCTAATTTGACTTAATTTAAGCTTGATTTTCACCTAAGCTTGCTGAATTTAATTATAGCAAAAACAGCTGATTTGTCAATACTTCTCTATAACTTTATTAATCTTATATTAAAAAAGATCAATTGTCAAGTATTTTTAATTTAATAAAAATATCTAATTTTAAATAAAAAATGGGGTAATCTCAACAATTATACCCCATATAAAGTGCAAAATATTAACTTTTTGGCCTCTCAAATGCTTTCAATCTCTCCTTTAACTCATGATTTTCTTTCAGCATCCTGTTATTCTGACTGGCATAAGTGTCGCGCTCCATCTCCAAATCCCTGTTCATTCTTGAAAGAGTATAATACACAAAAACCAAAACCACTAAAAATATCAACCAAGAACCAACAAAAATAATCAACAATTCGCCACGAGAAATGGCAACCGTCATTTCTAGACCCTTAATCATATTATCCAAGGTGCGATCTCCTTTAAGTTTGAGGTTTATAAAAACCTACCAATAAAAATAAACTTTGTCAATCAAAAAAACGCCTGGCTACCAAAGGCGTTTTTTTAAACATCAAATAAATGTGATATTAAATAGTTTATTGTTCTAAAATAGCTTTGATGCGACGCACACCAGAAGAACTTGATTCTTCTTTCAAAATCTTAAACTTGACCAATTCACCGGTACGCGAAGCGTGAGGTCCGCCACAAATTTCTTTTGAGAAGCATTGCTCGGTTGAATCACCACCAACTGAATAAACTTTTACTTTTTCGCCATAGCGATTTTCAAAAACACCCATCGCCTTTCTTTCTTTCGCTTCTTCTAGAGTTAGCTCCTGACAAATGATCGGCAAATCCTCATCAATTTTTTGATTCACCAAGTCCTCAACTTCTTTAATTTGTTCCGGAGTCATTTTATCAGGATGTGAAAAATCAAACCTTAATCTTTCTGCAGTGATATTAGCTCCTTTTTGGAGGACGTGATCGCCCAAAACTTTTCTTAAAGCCGACAATAATAAATGAGTAGCAGTATGCAAACGAGTAGTCATTTCTGAATCATCAGCCAAACCGCCTTTAAATTTTTTCTCAGCTCCTTGTCGTGATAATTCTTGATGGGCCGAAAACTCACTCTGATATTCTGCTTCATCAATACTCCAGCCACGCTCCCCTGCTAATTCTTGAGTCATTTCTAATGGAAAACCATAAGTAGAAAACAAAACAAAAGCATCTTTGCCAGAAATAACATTATCCACTACATTTAATTTTTCAAATTTTAGCAATCCCTTTTCTAAAGTCGCATTAAATTTTTCTTCTTCTTTCACTAATTCTTCAAAAATAAAATCACGTTGCTCACGCAATTCTTTATAGAAACCACCCATTAAATCAATCACCACCTCGGCTATCTGTTGAGTGAAGGGAGAATTGATTTTTAACATTTGCCCATAACGCACAGCGCGCCTAATTAAACGACGCAAAACATAACCCTGTTCAACATTGCCGGGTCGTACGCCATCAGCCAAAATAAAAACAGAAGCTCGCAAATGATCGGCAATAATTCTTACTGAACGAATTTCTTCAGCGGTCAATTCTTCAACTTTAACATCAAACAAAGCGCAAACTTGAGCCACTATACTAAACAAAGGGTCAACATCATAAGCTGATGACTTGTTGGCTAAAGTTGCAACAGTACGCTCAACTCCCATACCAGTATCAACATTTTTCTGAACCAGCTCCTCATAACTGCCGTCACTTTTTTTGTTATAAATCATGAAAACATCATTCCAGATTTCTACCCAACGTTTGTCTTGGGGATCAAATGTTTGAGGCGGAGTTTCTTCAGAGGCCCAATAAAACATTTCAGTATCAGGTCCGCAAGGTCCGGTTTGTCCGGCTGGTCCCCACCAATTATCTTCTCGTCCCAAAAAAGCAACGCGATCGGTACTCACACCTAATTCTTGCCAAACTTTTGCCGAATCGTCATCACGGGGTATCATTTCATCACCAACAAAACAAGTTACCGCCAATTTTTCTAACGGAATATTTAAAACTTTAGTCAAAAATTCAAAACTATAAGTAATCGCTTCGCGCTTACCATAATCACCCAAAGACCAATTGCCAAGCATTTCAAAAAACGTCAAATGCCAAGCATCGCCCACCTCATCAATATCACCGGTTCTAATGCATTTTTGAACATCACACAAACGAGTTCCAGCAGGATGTTTTTCGCCCAAAAGATAAGGCACCAAAGGATGCATACCGGCAGTAGTAAACAAAGCGGTTGGGTCATTTTCGGGTACCAAAGGAGCCCCGGTAATTATGGAGTGTCCCCGACTTTCAAAAAATTCTAAAAATTTTTGTTTTAATTCTTTAGCGGTCATAAAAATAAAATCATTTTTAACTATAAAATATAGTTTATCATAATATATTATTGGATTTTTGGCAAATAAAAAACACCCATATTGGGTGTCTTAAGGTTCTATTGATTATCGCTTAGCGTTGTAGGCATCAATCTCCTGATCCCTAAACAATCTTCTCAAAGCCACAATGTTACTACCATGACCGTCATTAAGATCGTAGATTTCATTTAACTCTGTCACATTAAGTGGCTGACCAACCGCCAAAACCAATGTTTGGGGGCGAATCAAAGAATCATCACAACCCCAAGCCAAATTAGAGTTAAGAATAAAACAAGTGACAATCGGAATATTGGTTTTTTCTGCCAATTCCCAAACGCCAAGTTTTAGCTCTTGCAACTTACCATCAGGCGACCGCCGACCTTCAGGGAAAATCAAAATGGATTTTTTTCTGTTTATCGCATCAATCGCCTCATTAACCGTTTCATTCAAACTTCGAGCTTCAATCGCTCCAAAAAAAACCAAAATCCTATGTAAAAATGAAGTGTTATAATATTTAGAAGCAACAATCGGCACCCAAGAGTCATTCAGTCCGGCAATCATTATAAACCCATCCAAATAAGACAAATGATTAACCATATAAATATAAGGTCCCTGATCCGGGTCAGGAATTTTGCCAACCACCTTCAACTTTTGGTCGGCACAAAACAAAATAATCTCCGCCATTTTTTTTTCCAAATTAAGCAACCGTTGACGGTCAACAAAAATTCTCACCAAAATATAAACAACACCACAAACAAAAAATGAAGCAAAAAACATGAATGTCAAAAAACAATTGCGAAGCATCTTCAAGAAGTTGCGAAGCACCTTCATGTTGGAGATCTCCTTGTTTCGGCTTTTGTTACGCCAATAGCCGTGGTTGTTTGTTAAAGTCCTCAATTAATGACTATTAGCCATTAACACCAACAACTTAACACAAAAAAATAAAAAAGTAAAACCGAACTAAATAATTACTCCCCCACCGATTAAACGCTTGTTATCATAAAAAACTATTGATTGTCCGGGCATAGCCGAAGGATGCGACTGTCTAAATTCTGCTTGCCAATATTTTCCAACTTTAATAACACGACAAGGCAAACAAACTCCACGATGCCGAATTTGAGCTTGATATTTTTTATTTTCAATTGGCGCTTGAGATAGCCAGTTGACTTTCTTGAATTTAATTATTTGATTTGAAAGCGGTTTTTGACGACTTACTAATAAATAATTTTTTTTACGATCAAAACTACTCACATACCAGGGTCCGCCAGCCAAACCAATTCCGCTACGCTGACCCAAAGTATATAAAGATAATCCTTGATGCTGACCAATTTTTTGGTTATTATCAGCATCAATAATTTCGCCAGATTTTAATTTCAAATATTTTTTTAAGAAATCATTATGGCTTTTGCCAACAAAACAAATCTCTTGGCTATCCGGCTTATTAAAAATTTTCAAACCGATTTGTTGCGCTATTTTTCTTACCTCCTCTTTTTGATAATCACTCAATGGAAACAACAAATGCTTTAATTGTTGTTGTTTTAAATTATATAAAAAATAAGTTTGATCTTTGTTAATGTCTTTCGGTCTTGATAATTCATAAACCCCCTGACGATTTTTTTTAATTTTAACATAGTGGCCGGTAGCCAAATAATCAGCATCAAAAACTTTTTTTGCGTATTTTAATAACAAATCAAACTTAATAAACTTATTACAATTAATACAGGGATTGGGCGTATGGCCACGATCATATTCAGACAAAAAATCATCAACTATCAAACGTTTGAATTGGCGCCCGAAATTAACTTTATACAGCGGAATATCAAGTAATTGTGCCACTCCCAACGCTTCTTGATATGATTCTAAACTACAGCAACGATTCTGACCATAATCAGCTGGATCAGAAACCGTAGGATACCAAAATTGCATAAACAAACCAATAACCTCATAACCTTGTTTTTTAAGCAAATAAGCAACAACCGAAGAATCAACTCCGCCCGACATCGCTACTACAACTTTTGGTTTTTTATTAATTTTATGAGTCATATTAAAAGATAAAAAATCTTAACATATAAATAATATTTTGGCAATTATCAATGCTAATTACCAAATCAACTTGACAAAGATATAAATTTATGATAAGCTAATAATTCACTTAAATTTACAACAAGAGCAACGAATAGGAGTAAACCAATGCCCCTTAAAAGAATCAAGAAAATGTTTGCCAGAATCGTCGCGGCCAACTCAACGACCCAAAAACGATTCAAAAAAATTGCGTTTATTATTGATAATGGAGAACAATACGAATACATTATAATGAAGATGCCAAATGATTATGATTGCGATGTCATTGTCTCCAACCAAGATGGCATCAGAATAATTGAGATGCACAAAGTAGGGAAAAAATACTCTGAGAAAGAGCTCGAGTATCGGTGTCAGCTTCTCAACCGTCGCCGTCAACGTGAGATCAAAAGACAACGCAACAATAAGAACTGATAATCTCAACCACAAATAGAACCTTCCATA
>CAZYUN010000004.1:11645-24048 GCA_964650755.1 uncultured Gammaproteobacteria bacterium | reverse complement strand
TGTCAACGACATTAAACAGGCCTATTTAACGGGTAGAGGTGGCATTGTTTGTCGAGCAAAAACAGAGATCGAAGAAACTAAAGCCGGCGTTTTTAGAATTATAATTTCAGAAGTCAATTATCAAACTAACAAATCAACATTATTAGAAAAAATAGCTGACTTAATTAAAGAAAAAAAGATTGAGGGCGTTAAAGATTTGCGTGATGAATCCAATAAAGATGGCGTTAGGGTTGTTGTAGAAATAAAAAAAGACGCTTATCCACAAAAGATACTCAACCAATTATTTAAATTTACCCAACTTCAAGATACTTTTCATTTCAATATTTTGGCATTAGTTGACGGTTTGCAACCAAAAATTTTGAATCTAAAAATGGTTTTAGAAGAATATCTAAAACATCGCCAACAAGTTATCACCAGGCGTACTCAATTTGATTTAGATAAAGCAAAAGATAGAGCACATATTTTAGAGGGTTTAGTTTTAGCATTGGCTCATATTGATGAAATTATCGCCACCATCAAAAAATCCAAAGACAAAGATGAAGCCAAAAACAATTTAATTAAAAAATTTAAATTGAGCGACAGGCAAGCGGTGGCTATTTTAGAAATGCGACTTCAACAGTTAGCCAATCTTGAAAAAATAAAAATTGAAACAGAATTAAAAGATAAACAAAAATTAATCAAAGAATTAGAAGCTATTTTAAAATCTCCGACTAAAATCTTAAGCATCATCAAAGAAGAAATTAATGATCTTAAAAACAAATTTGCTACACCCAGAAAAACCTTAGTTATACCTCATGGTGTTGATAACTTTAAAGCCGAAGATTTAATACCAGACGAAGAAATGATGGTAATGGTAACTAACGATGGTTATATTAAACGTTTGCCACCCGACACCTTCAAGGTTCAAAGTCGTGGCGGAAAGGGTGTAATTGGATTAACTACCAAAGAAGAGGATAGTATTGGGCACTGTTTTATGACCTCCACTCATGCTGATATTATGTTCTTCACCAACCGTGGCCGAGTATTCCAATTAAAGGGCTATGACCTGCCACAGGCCTCAAGAACGGCCAAGGGACAGGCGTTGGTAAACTTCCTACAACTCGCCCCCAATGAAAAGGTTTCGGCCATACTCCCATCCACTGATATTGAAAATGACAAATTTTTGGTAATGGTCACCAACAAAGGAATAATCAAGAAAACTCCAATTGAAGATTTCAAAAATGTCAGAAAATCCGGCTTGATAGCCCTAAAACTAAAAACCGATGATGATTTGGAGTGGGTTCAACCATCAAAAGGAAACGAAAATATTATTTTAGTATCACGCGAGGGTCAAGCCATCAGATTTAAAGAAACAGATATTAGAGCAATGGGAAGAACTTCTTCCGGTGTTAGGGGATTCCGCCTAAAAAGCAAAGATCAGGTAATTGGCATGGCAGTATTTGATCCTAAAGATGACAAGTTAGCTAAACTATTAATAGTTATGGAAAATGGTTTTGGCAAACAAACTGAACTAAAAAACTATAAAACACAAAACAGAGGTGGTTCGGGAATTAAAACCGCCAAAATCACCACTAAAACCGGTAGCATTATTGGAGCTAAATTAATTTATCCTGACGACAAAGAAATGATTGTTATTTCCAATCATGGTCAAGTGATTCGACTTAATTTGAGTCAGGTTAGTGTTTTGGGTCGCGATACACAAGGAGTGAGAATTATGAGATTTAAAGTTGAAAACGATACTGTAGCCAATATCACCACTATTTAATAATTTCATAAAACGCTCCTCAGGGGGCGTTTTATAATTTGAAAATATTATTTAATGTATTGATTTTAATGAAAAAAAGTGGTATGATAATAATTAATTTATTATAAATAATAACTTATGTCAGGACATAGCAAGTGGGCAACTACACACCGACAAAAATCATCTCAAGATGCTAAAAGGGGCGCTGTTTTTACAAAAATAGCCAATCTAATAACCGCCTCAGTAAAAGAAGGGGGTATTGATCAAGAAGCTAATTTTAAACTGCGTTTAGCAATAGAAAAAGCACGCCAAGCCAATATGCCCAAAGACAATATTCAAAGGGCTATTGATCGGGGTTCGGGCAACAACAAAGATGGTAATAATTTTGAAGAGGTTGTTTATGAGATTATTGGACCTTCGGGCACTGTTTTTATTGTTGAGGCCGTCACCGACAACAAAAACAGAACTGTTTCTGATTTAAAGGCGATTATCAATAAACATGGAGCGCAACTCGGTGCCACCAATTCAGTTGCTTGGAATTTTTCAAAAAATGGTCAAATAATTATTAAAGATATTACCCTAAACGAGGATTTAGAATTAAAGCTAATAGAATTTGGTGTTGATGATTTTTATAATAATAATAATGAACTGATTGTTATCACACCAACCGATAAATTAATGGAGATTACAAAAAAAATAAAAGATTTGGGTTTTGAAATAAGCGAATCGTCACTAGTTTATTTACCCAAAGAAACGATTAACATTGAACGAGCTGACACTAGAGAAAAAATAGAAAAATTATACACACTAATAGAGGATTTAGATGATATAACTAACATCTACACAAATGCCGACTGGTAAATTACAAAAAAATAAATCACAAATAATTATTGGTGTTGATCCCGGCATCGCCGATACTGGTTTTGGGATTATCAAAAAAACCGAAGGAGAGTTAAAGCTAATCGCCTACGGCTCAATTAAAACCAACAAAAAAAAGGAATTGGGGGCTAGGTTGGCGGAATTAGAAAAACACCTTCAGACCCTAATAAAAAAATATCAACCAGATCGAGCGGTGGTGGAAAAATTATTTTTTTGTAATAACCAAAAAACCGCTTTGATCGTCGGTCAAGCTAGGGGAGTAATTATGTTAGTTTTAGAAAAAAACAAAGTACCAACCATAGAACTTACCCCACTACAAGTAAAGCAAGGAATCGCCGGCTATGGCAAGGCCGAAAAAAAACAAATCCAACAATTAGTTAAAATGATTTTGAAATTGAAAAAAATACCCCAACCAGACGATGCTTCTGACGCCTTGGCGATGGCGGTTTGCGGTTCTAACTTTTTAATAAATACTTCAATATAAATATGTCTAAAATAGATTGGCGCGACCCAGAACAATTAAAGCCCAAAAATCAAACAGAAAAAAATGGCGGTAAAATTGTTTATCAGGCCCCCACAAAAATAAAAAAACATCACAAAAAACAATGGTTAAAGTTTTTATCTTTAACTATTTTAGCAGGCGGTCTTTTTTGTGGGTTATTGTTTATTGGATTATTGGCTTGGGTATCTAAGGATTTACCAAATCCTGATGGTGTTCTTAAAAGAGAAGTAACAGTTTCAACTAAGATTTATGATAGAACAGGGGAAACGGTTTTATATGACATACACGGAAACATTAAAAGAACTTTGATTTCTTTTGATGAGGTTCCGGAACATGTTAAGCAAGCGGTATTATCAGCTGAAGATAGAAATTTTTATAAACACAAAGGATTTTCAATTTTTGGCATTGCTCGCTCAGCGATTAAAAATATTTTAACCGGCTCTCGTGTAGGTGGCTCAACTCTTACGCAACAATTTGTTAAAAATGCCATTCTGACGAATGAAAAAACTTATACCAGAAAAATAAAAGAGCTTTTAATCTCCTATCAAATAGAAAAAAGATTTTCTAAAGACGAAATTTTTTCCATGTATTTAAATGAGATTCCTTATGGTTCGGTTATTTATGGAATTGAAGCTGCCTCACAATCATTTTTTGGCAAATCAGCAAAAGATTTGAGTTTAGCGGAAGGCGCTATTTTAGCATCCATACCCCAACTACCAACTTATTATTCACCTTATGGCAATAATAAAGATAAGCTATTAATTAGACAGCGTTATATTTTGGACTCAATGGCAGAGCTTGGTTATATTACTAAAGATCAAGCAGAATCCGCAAAAAACGAAAAAATAACCTTCAAGCCACTTAATGAAAATATTATTGCTCCACATTTTGTCATGTATATTAAAGAATTATTATCGGATAAATATGGCGAAACCTTTATTAATCAAGAGGGTTTAAAGGTTTATACTACAATAGATTTAGAAAAACAAAAAATAGCAGAAGAGGCAATTAAAAACGGTATGGAGGCTAATGGCGCTAAATATGATTTTAATAATGCTTCTTTAGTTTCTATTGATCCTAAAACTGGGCAAATTTTGGCTATGGTTGGTTCTTCCGATTTTTTTAATGATGAAATTGATGGTCAGGTCAATGTTGCAATCTCACCCAGACAACCGGGATCATCATTTAAACCAATTGTTTATTTGGCTTCTTTTATAAAAGGATATACCCCAAATACTATTATTTATGATACCCTAACCAACTTTGATAATAGCGGGACTAAAGAGTATAAACCACAAAATTACAATTTAAGCGAGAGTGGTCCGGTTAGTTTACGCAAAGCTTTAGCCGGTTCATTAAATATTCCGGCAGTTAAATTAACTTATTTAACCGGTATAGATAATATACTTAAATTAGCCGAATCATTGGGGTATTCAACGCTTAAAGACAAAGATCGTTTTGGTTTATCAATTGTTTTGGGTGGCGCTGAAGTAAAATTATTAGAACACGTTTCGGCTTATGCAATTTTAGCCAATGAGGGTGTTAGACACCAAACATCAGCTATTCTTAAAATAGAAGACAAGCGGGGTAAGGTTATAGAAGAATATAAAGATAAATCAGAAAAAATAATAGAAACAGAACCAATTAGACAACTAACCGATATTTTATCTGATGATGAGGCAAGATCTTATGTTTTTGGACGCGGTAGCAAACTCACTCTTTCGGGAAGACCGGTTGCCACCAAAACAGGCACCACCAATAATTATCATGATGCTTGGACTGTTGGTTATACACCATCACTGGTTTGTGGTGTTTGGGTTGGTAATACCGATAATAAAGCTATGAAACCAGGGGCGGATGGATCTATAGTGGCGGCGCCAATTTGGAATTATTACATGAATGAGGCGCTTAAAAATACTCCAGTTGAGGGATTTAATAAACCAGAAGAGGTGATTACAGGAAAACCAATTTTAGATGGGGAGATTCCCTCTGGTGGCGAAGAAATAAAAATTGATTCAATGTCGGGAAAATTAGCCACTCAATATACCCCTGAAGCAACAATTAGAACAATAAAAACTGGTGTATTTCATGATATTTTACATTTCGTCAATAAAGATGATCCGAGGGGCTCAGAACCAGAAAACCCATCTGAAGATCCACAATATCAAAATTGGGAATCTGGAGTAACCGCTTGGGCCGAAAAAAATGGCTTGATCGATCAAATCATCTCACCACCAACAGAATATGATGATATTCACCTTCCCGAAGATCAACCACAATTATCTATAATCTCCCCACAAAACAATGAAGTAATAAAAAATAATGAATTAAATATACAAATTAACGGTAATTCAAGAAGGGGAATACAAAAAACCCACTACTATATTGATAATAATTTAATAACATCTTTTGACAGCTTCACACAAAATAACACCATTAATTTAACTGGCCAAGAAAATGGTTATCATACACTAAAAGTTAGTGTCTCTGATGACCTAAAAAATACCACTTCTCAATCAATAGAAATAAATATCCTTTTACCATAAAAAAACACCCCCGATCGGGGGTGTTTTTATAATATTTTTATTTAACTATTCTTTTTTTTAATCATTAACAGTTGTTGAAGGGCAGTTAAGATTGTTAATAAAAACCAATAAAAAACTAATCCTGATGGCAATGTCCAACCAATAAAAATAGTCATTATCGGCATCATAAACATCATTTGTTTTCCCATAATAGCGGCCATATCCTCATCAGCTGAATCTTTATTTTTAATTTCCGGTCTTTTATTAAGCATCATTTTTGCCTGCCAAAATTGAGCTAAACCAGCTAAGATGGCAAAAATCCATAATGGTTGCGACATATCTATAAAACCAAAGGCAATTGTATTTATTGGAGAATTATTTAAAATATTTTTTACAAAGGGATATAATAAATCCAAACTTCCATTTCTTAATCCAGTATTAAAAACCTGATAAATAGCTATCAAAAATGGTAGTTGTATAATTAGTGGTAAACAAGATGAAAGGGGATTAATTTTATTTTCTTTATATAAATTCATCATCTCTAATGCTTGTTTTTCTTTGTCGTTGCTATATTTTTCTTTTAACTCATTAATTTTTGGTTGTAATTCATTCATCGCCTTTTGAGCTTTGATGGTTGATTTGGAAAATGGATACAAAATCAATTTAATTAAGATGGTTAAAATTATAATCGCAATACCAATATCTTTATATGGTAAAAAACCATAAACAAAAATAAATACATTAAGTAATGGTTGATAGCAAATTAACGTAAACAAATAAGAAATTAAAGACATAAATAAATATAAATTAAATTAATGGATCATGACCACCCTTATTAAAGGGATTACAGCGTAAAATTCTCCAAAAAGATAAGGCACCACCCCTAATAATACCATATTTTTCAATAGCGCGATAACTATATTCTGAACAAGTAGGCACAAATCTACAATAACCATGTGGGAAAAAAACCCTTAAATAACCATGATCAAAAGATATGGTTTTTTGATATAATTTTATTAAATTTAGCAAAAAATATCTTAATTGATAAAAAAATTTTTTCATAATATTTATAGAATTTTTGCTTTTTTAAAAAAATTTAACAAAAAAATCTGAGAATCACTAAACTTAAAATCAATAAAACCAGGTAAAACGGTTATAATTATATCATAATTTTCTCTAAAATTAGATAAATTATTAACAATAAACGCCTTTATTCTGCGCCTTAATTTATTACGAACAACTGCTTTTTTACTGATTTTATTACTAACAATAATAGAAAAACGGCAACAATCTAAATCATTTTTTCTGAATCTTAAATTCAAATACTGATCAAAAATCTTGTTGCCGTTTCTAAAAATCAGCTCAAAATCATCTTTTTTGGATAATCGATTTTTTTGAGCTAACATATTTTATTTAGTTTTTCTAACTGTTATGGCGATTTTTTTTCTTCCTTTAGCTCGCCTTTTAGCTAAAACCTTTCTACCGGTGGCACTTTCCATCCTTTTCATGAAACCATGGGTTCTGGCTTTTCTTCTTTTTTTAGGTTGATATGTTCTTTTCGGCATATTTATCTTATTATTTTTATCAATAACAAAATAAATATAACATAATTAAATAAAAAAGTCAAAAATGGTTAAAAATAGCTTATTTGAGTTTTCCACAGTTAATAAACACCTTTTAAACAATTAAGTTACTTGTGGATAATTTTACTTTCACAGCCAATGTGGTAAAATACAATTATTAAATATAAAAACCTCAATAATTATGACCCCACAAGAATTATGGCAGGCGACATTAGGAGAATTAGAAATATCCTTATCAAAAGCTAATTTTACTACATGGTTCAAAAACACCTCAGTGGCCAGCTATAACAACGATCGGGTTGTTATTAGTGTTCCTAATATATTTACAAAAGAGTATTTATCAAAAAAATATCATCAACCAATCCTAAAAGCACTAAAAAACGTTACCCAAAACAATAATATTAAAGAAATTGAATATAAAATAGATAATTCCATACAATACAAATCAACTACACCAATTAAAGAAGATGTTATTGAAAAAAAAGAAGAAGAAACAAAACCAACAACAAACATTCAACCAACACCAATAGAAGTTAAAAAAAATGATGATTTATCAAATGTTTCTAATATTATTAATAATAAAAAACCATCTAACAATCAAACCCAAACAACCAATAAACTAAATAATAAATACACATTTAATACCTTTATTGTTGGTAAAAATAATGAATTAGCTCACGCGGCCGCCTTAGCTGTCGTAAAAACACCAGGAACAACTTATAATCCCTTATTTATTTATGGTGGCGTTGGTTTAGGAAAAACACATTTAATGCACGCTATAGGTAATAAGATTCTTTTAGAAAATGAAGAAACTAAAATATGTTATATAAGTTGTGAAAATTTTACTAACGACTACATGAATGCTATTAGAAATGCCTCAGAAAACCCCAATTCTTTAGAAGAATTTAATAAAAAATATAGATCTTTAGATGTTTTATTAATTGATGATATTCAATTTTTATCAGGAAAAGAAAGAACTGAAGAAGCTTTTTTTAATATTTTTAATGAATTACAACAAAATAACAAACAAATAATCATATCCTCTGATAGACCACCAAAAGCCATACCAGGAATAGAGCAGAGATTAATATCTCGTTTTGAGTGGGGGATGATTGCCGATATTCAAACACCTGACTTTGAAACAAAAATAGCTATAATAAAGGAAAAACTCAAAGAAAAGGATTTCTCTTTAAAAGAGGATGTGATAGAGTACTTAGCTCTCACTATACAAAATAACATAAGGGAATTAGAGGGTGTTTTAAATAAAATAATTGCTCTAAGTCAACTACAAAATAGGGTTATTGATTTTGATGAAATTAAAAGAATAACCTCTCAAATAACCATAAATACCCAAAAAAATTCCCTAACACCCAAAAATGTAATAAAAATAGTTTCAGAATATTTTGATGTACCTATTGAGGATGTTGTTGGTCCTTGTCGTAAAAAAAACCTAACCGAACCAAGACAAATAATAATGTATTTAATGAGATCGGAATTAAAGTTATCATATCCAGTAATTGGCCAAGCATTAGGTGGTAGAGATCACACAACAGTAATCCATGCTTGTGATAAAATTGAAAAAAATCTAAAAATAGAAGACAAATTAAGACAAGATGTTAACACCCTAAAACAAAAAATACATTCATAAGTTGATAAGTTGTTGAGAAACTGTAATTAAAAAAATATTATTGTTTATAAATATAAATAACTAAAAAAAATTAAAAAAATAATAAGGGATAAGTTGTGTATAAATCACTTAATAAGTGTTTAAAAAACAAAATAAAAAGTTAATAACAAAATAAGAAAATAAGAAAACAATAAAAATTAATCAACTTAAGGAAAATTTACACAACAAAATCCACAACATCAATAAAGAAAAATAAGAAAAAACCCATAAAAAAATAGTTATCAACTTTTCCACAACACTTATTGTTATTATTATTTATATATTTATTATTTTAAAAAAACAAATATGAAATTCTCTTGCACTCAAGAAAACTTAAATCAAATACTTAATATAGTAAGTCATATAGCATCAAAAAACAATAACCTACCAATACTATCTAATATATTAATTAAAACAGAAAATAAAAATATTAATATATCAGCAACTAATTTGGAAGTTGGTATAACTTCTTTATTAAGAGGGAAAGTTGATGTTGATGGTGAAATTTTAGTTGACGCTAAATTATTAAGTAATTATATTTCTTTACTTGATAAAGATCGTGTTGATTTTGAATTAATTGGTGATGATTTGAAAATTGAATGTAAAAAACAAAAAACAAAGATCAAAACCCAAAATACTTTAGATTTCCCATTAATACCTAAAATAGAAAAATCAAATCCCTGTGTGGTTTCTGCCTCAAAATTCAAAAATGCTGTTTATAATATAGCTTTTGCTGTTTCTAATTCAGATATAAGACCAGAAATATCTGGTGTTTTTATGTCTTTTTTAGAAAAGGAATTGGTTATGGTGGCTACAGATAGTTATCGTTTGGCAGAAAAAAAGATTGATTATTTAGATAATAAAAATTCACAAAATCACCAAATTATAGTACCAGTTAAAACTATTCAAGAAGTTAGTAGGATAATTAGTGGTTTTAAGGGTGATGTTGAGTTGGTTGGTGATGATAATTTAGAGATTTATATTGAAGAAAATCAAATTATATTTAATTATAATGGGGTAGAGTTAGTTTCTCGTTTAATTGATGGTCAATATCCTGATTATAATCAAATTATCCCTACTAATTTCAATACTAAAATTAAAGTTAATACTCTTGATTTAATAAAAGCTGTCAAAGCATCATCATTATTTGCTAAAAGTGGAGTTTTTGATATTAAAATGATTTTTTCTGAATCTAATAATTTAGCAATTTCAGCTTCCTCAAATCAAGTTGGTGAAAATAATTCAAGTATTGATATAGAAAAAAATGGTCCAGATGGTGAAATAACTATTAATTATAAATATATTCTTGATGGTTTGCAAAATATCCAAAGTGAGTTTGTTGTTATTGAAATTATAGATCCTAATACCCCAATTATAATAAAACCAGAAGATATTAATGATTATTTATATTTAATTATGCCTATTAGACAGTAATTTTCTATTTATTTTTTTAAATATAATATAAAACCCCAATTTTATTGGGGTTTTATATTAATCTATTTTTTCCAACTATTAAATTAATCTTTTTTTCTCCTATAGTTATAGTGGCTGGCGTTTTTATTATTCTTTTTTCATCTATTAGTAGTATAGGTATTGATTTGTCACTTGATATTGCTATTTTTTTTGCTTGAAATCTGCTAAAAAAATCTTTTTTTGATCTTAGAAATTGTTTTTTTTGATTTTTTATTATTATATTTAATTTTTTTGAATTATTATCTATTTTTATATTTTTTTCATATTCGCCATAATATAAATTACTAATTGTAATAATACCATTTTTATCATCTGTGTTGATATAAAAATTATCATCACAATTAAGATAGATATTATAAGTTGGTATTTCTAAATAAGTTAAAAAATCAATTGAATTATTTATAGTTCCAAGATTTATAGTTTTTATTATTCTTGAGGATAATATATCACAAGCACCCTCATTTTCTGGTACTCCAATTAATTTACAAAAATTATTATCATCACCAATTGGTATAAATCCTATTGTTTTATTGAAATTTTTAATTAAATTAATTGTTTGGTTTAGTGTTTTATCGTTTCCAACAACAACTAATGTTTTAATATTATTCAACTCTTCTTTTAGTTTGTTTGGTAGTGAGTTATTTAATTTTATTATTTTTCCATTAATACCTAAATCAACTAATCTTGATTCTATTTTAGAGATTGTATTTTGATATTTTTTTTCAAGTAAGTAATTATCGTAAACATAATAATACATAATCTTAATTCAATTATTCGTTTTCATTTTTTAATTCAATCTTCTTTTGTTTTGATAATTCTGGTTTTATTGAACGATTTTTATTATCAGTCATGGTTAATTTTCCATTTAAAATAGCCCCATTTTCAATAGATATTAATGAGGTTTTTATGTCACCGAAAATTTTAGCCGTTGGGGTTAATTCTAATTTTCCTAAAATAATAATATTACCCTGAATTTCTCCAGCTATTAAAGCATTTTCTGCATAAATATTAGCAAAAATTTTTGAGTTTTCACCAACCTTAAGATTTTTTGTGGTTTTTATCATACCGCAAATAACTCCCTCAATAATCATATTACCTTCGGTTACAAATTCACCCTCTACTTTTACTGATGGGCCGATAATAGTATCGGTCTCATTGTTAATTTGATTTTCTTTAAACATATTTGTTTATTAGTTTATATACTTATTTTATTACAAAAATACCTATTTAGTCAAAGTATTGTTGTTAATTTAATAAATGTGTTATAATATAGTCATATGATAAATATTAAACCCAAAATTAATAATACCACAAAATCAGAAGATAATCTTGATTTTTTTGGATCCAAGTATTCAAATAATTTTTTTTCCGGTGAAGCTCAATTATCTGTTGATGTTTGGGAAGATAAGGATAGTATTATTATTAGATCTACTGTCGCTGGTATTAAACCAGAGGACTTAGAAATATCAATTTCTAATGATTTATTAACTATTAGAGGACAAAGAACCGAAGATAAAGTTAGTGATGATGTTGTTTATTATTCTCGTGAGTGTTATTGGGGCGCTTTTAGTCGTTCCATAGTTTTACCTAAAGAAGTGGATCAAAAAAAGATAGAAGCTACCATAAAAAATGGCGTTTTATTTATTAAATTACCTAAAAAATATAAAACATCAGCTATAAAAGTAAAACAATTAAATGATTAGTTATGGATGTTTTTTTAACAGCTATTATTGATCGAATGGAGGGTGATTTCATAGTTTTGGTTTTGGGTGATGGTCAAGAAATTTTTTGGCCAAAAAAGAACATAAATTTTAATTTCTCTGATGGTGATATGGTTAATATTTATGTAACTAAAAATAATCCTGAATCAGAAAAATTAAAAAACAAAACTGAATTGTTATTAAAAAATATACTTCAAACAAATGTTTGATCTTAATTTATTAAAAGAAAAATTTCCACAATATTTTAATAGTGATAAAAAAAATATAATCAGTCGTTCTATTGCGGCTGCTGTTTTTTTATTGATTATTT
>CAZYUN010000004.1:0-11545 GCA_964650755.1 uncultured Gammaproteobacteria bacterium | reverse complement strand
ATTGATTTTTGTTTTATTTTTTGATTTTTATTATCAAGATAAGTTTTCTCCTAATACTTATATTGGAGATATTAATTTATCAAACAAAAATAAAGACCAATCAATTGTTTTACTTGAACAAGGAATTAGTAAAATTAATCAAAATTCAATTATTCTTAAATATAAAGACAATAATATTGATAAAAATTTAGTTTTTGATTTGAATTTAAATCCAGATTTTCAAAATGATCTTTTTATTTTTGATGTTTATGGGACTGTTTATGAAAATTTTAATAATTTTTATAGCGGTGGTTTTTTATCAAGAATTAAAAATAGATTATTATTATTGGTAAGAATTAAAAAAATATCACCAAAATATACAACTAATGATAATTATCTTATTAAAATAATTAAAGACGAGATTGGTGATTTAGAACAACCTTATTTAGACGCTAAACCTAAAATAAAATGCGATAATGTGTGTGTTGTTGATATAGAAGAAGAAAAAATCGGATCTATTTTTGATTATCAAAAGGCAATTGATGATTGGAAAATTGGCTTAGAAAAATTAAAAAATAATCCAATTATTTTAAATAAAAAAGAAACCAATCCCCAAACATTTAAAAAAGATGTTTTGTTTTTAATAAATAATCTGGATAATTTTTTTAATCACGGGGCATCATCAACTATTGATTTTTATTATCAAGATAAAAAATACTTATTAAATAAAAAACAAATGACAGAAATGATTGTTTTTGAAGATATTGATGGTCAAAAAAGGTTGTCAATTGATTTTGATAATTTTAAAAAATGGTTTGATAGTAAGGTGTCATCAGAATTAAATGTTTCAGCGGTTAATGCAATGTTAGAAATAAAAAATGGAAAAATAAATAATTTATCAACCCACAAAAAAGGAAAAGAGGTTGATATAAATAATGCCTTTAATCAATTAAAAGAAAAAATAAACAACAATACTTTTGATGGTGTTTTAATTGAATTAAAAATTAATGAAATAGAGCCGGAGGTGGTTACTAGTGATGTTAATGATTTAGGTATTAAAGAGGTTATTGGTACTGGACACTCTAATTTTTCTGGAAGTCCAACCAATAGAATTAAAAATATTAAAAATGGCGCTTCTAAATTACATGGCTTATTAATTAAACCAGATGAAGAATTTTCTTTAATTAAAGCTTTGTTGCCAATTGATGCTGAGAATGGTTATTTTACGGAATTAGTTATTAAGGGGAATAAAACAGTGCCGGAATATGGCGGTGGGTTGTGTCAGATAGGAACAACTATGTTTAGGGCTGTTTTAGCTTCTGGTTTACCCGTTTTAGAAAGGCAAAATCATTCTTATAGTGTTAGTTATTATTTAGAAAATGGATTACCAGGAACAGATGCTACTATTTATGATCCAAAACCAGATTTTAGATTTAAAAACGATACTGGTCACTATATATTAATCCAATCAAGAATTGAGGGTAGTAATATTTATTTTGATTTTTGGGGCACTAAAGATGGTCGTAAGGCCGAGAGAACAAAACCCAAAACGTGGGGATTAAAAGTTCCACCACCAACTAAAATAATAGAAACAATCAACTTAAAGCCAGGCGAAAAAAAATGTACTGAAAGTTCACATAATGGTATTAGCGCCTCTTTTAATTATATTGTTAATTATCCAACCGGTGATATTGTTACTACAACATTCTCCTCTGTTTATAGGCCATGGCAAGCTGTGTGCTTGGTTGGTGTGTCAATAATAGAACAAAATACCACTTCAACTAATCAACAATCAACAACCACCACAGAAACAGAATAATAAAAAATATTTTAATAAAAAAAACTCCATAGTGGGAGTTTTTTTGTTTTATGTACCACCACGGGGAATCGAACCCCGGTTACCAGGATGAAAACCTGGCGTCCTAACCACTAGACGATGATGGCTTTTTATAGTATTTAGTATTATGAATCATTTTTAGTTATTTGTCAAGTTCTTTTTTTAAAGCCGATTCAGTGTATTTATTAGAAGCATTCCACAACAACCAACCGGAACAATTATTATCATCGCAAGCTTGTATTTGTTTTTTTATCATTGAGGCATCGTAGTTTGCGCCTAAGTCAAAATCCTGAATCCATGGTCTAGTGAGTGCTGTTGATGATGATTTAGTTAATATTACTATACCATCCTTTAATGATTTATTAATTATTTCATAGGGATGTTGGGCTGGGTTATTAAAACCCATAACACCAGAATAATAATGAGAGGGATAAAGCATTGGGGAAATATAATCAAAATATTTTCCCACATCAGTTAGTTTTTGCCCAATTCCCAAATCATAATTTTCATCATCTCTTTGCCAATAAGTTAAACCAAATAAATCTATAGAGAGTGGTATTTTTATATCAGATAATCCACTTGATAGGTATTTGTAAAAATCATTCATTAATTCGTATTTTTTTTGTCCCGTTTTGAGATTTTTATATTGAATGGTTTTTAAATTACCATCAGAGGGAAATCTAATATAATCAAATTGCACCTCATCAAAACCAATTAAATAAGCTTCTTCGGTTTGTTTGATAATTAAATCCCAAACACCCTGATTTGTCATATCAAACCAATTTAAGCCACGATAATCATACCAAACACCCCCAGTTTTTGTTTTTAGTGTTAGTTGATTAAATTTTTTTGCCGGCTCAGGATCCTGAAAGGTTGTTATTCTAGCGATGGTGTAAATATTTTCTGATTGCAGTTCGGTTAATTTTTTTTGATATTCATCATAATTAATTAGGGCGGGTGATTGTGGCCAATCTTTTAATTCATTTGATTTTGGTTTAAACATGATTCTGCCTTGAGCGTCTTTGATATCAATTACCACACTATTAAGTTCTGTTTCTTTTATTAATTTGATTAATTTTTCTCTTAATATTTGATTACTAAAAACATAACCAGTCATATAAATACCCTTAACTTTTTCTGGTGTTTTTAGTGGTTTTTTTTCATCCTTAATAAATTCTTCTTGGGTTTGATTTTCTTTATTTTCAATTTGGTTGTAGGTGGTGGTTATTTTACCTATTGTTTGTTTAGTGTTGAGAAAAAACAAAAACCCCCACAATATTAAAAAGATGATTAATAATGATAGGTATATTTTTTTCATAAAACTAAGTTATTAATTTAATTATACTCCTAGTAGTTGCCAAAAATCCAATTTTTAGGTAAATTAATAGTTAAGAGTATGATTATTTTATCTATTGAAACATCTTGTGATGAAACCTCCGCATCAATCCTAAGGGTTGTTCGCGGACACTTGGAGTTGCTTGCAAATATTGTTTCATCTCAAATTGATATCCATAAAAAATATGGCGGGGTGGTGCCTGAAGTAGCAGCTCGTCATCATATTAAAAATATTATACCAGTTGTTATTGAAGCCCTAAATGAAGCAAAATTAAAACCACAAGATATTGATTTATTAGCCACTACAGCTGGTCCTGGCTTAATGACATCGCTTTTAATCGGTTCTGAAACAGCTAAAGCATTAAGTTATGCTTGGCAAAAACCATTAATTGCTATTAATCATATGTATGCGCATATAGCGGCTAATTTTTATAATAACAAAATAAAATTTCCAGCTATTTGTTTGGTTGTTTCGGGTGGTCATACTGAATTAATTGTTCTTAATAATTATTGGCAAACAAAAAAAATAGGACAAACGCTTGATGATGCGGTTGGTGAGGCCTTTGATAAAGTGGCAAAATTGTTGGATTTAGGTTATCCTGGTGGCCCGATTATTTCTGCTTATGCTGAAAAATATAAAAATGATATTAAATTTCCTTCAATTAAATTACCTCGACCAATGATTGATAGTCGTGATTTTAATTTTAGTTTTTCTGGACTAAAAACTGCGGTTTTATATGCTTCACAAAAATTTAAAAATAAAAACGAGGATTTTAAGGTGGCTATGTCTCATTCATTTCAAGAGTCGGCTATAGATGTTTTGGTCTCTAAAACCATTAAGGCGGCCAAAAAACATAAAGTAAAAACAATTTTAATGGCTGGTGGGGTAGCAGCTAACAAAAAGTTGCGCGAAACTTTAAAAAATAAAGCCAACAATGAGGGTTACGAATTTTTTGTTCCGGAATTTAAATTATGTACCGATAATGCTGCGATGGTGGCAATCGCTGGTTATTATTTAAGTCAAAAGAAAAAAATAAAATTAGATAATTATAAAAATATCAAAACTGATCCAAATTGGGAATTGGTTTAATATTTCACACGCACGTATGAAGTATTAAAAATATCTAAATTTAAACAAATTATTTTCATGAAGTTTTTATCAAAATCAACTAAAGAAACTCAATTAATTGCTAAAAAATTTGCCAATAAATTGGTTGGTGGAGAGGTTTTGTGTTTAATTGGTGATTTGGGTGCCGGCAAAACAGCTTTTACTAAGGGTTTGGCCCTGGGTTTAAAAATTAAAAATACCATTACTAGTCCAACATTTGTTTTAATGAAAAACTACAAAGTTTTGGGACATAAAACAATTAAACACTTGGCACATATTGATGCTTATAGATTATCTGGCGGTGAGCAATTAATGGGTATTGGCGCCGAAGATTTTTTTAATAGAATTGATAGTGTTGTGGTTATTGAGTGGGCTGATCGCGTTCAGGATATTTGGCCTGATAAAATTATAAAAATAGAGTTTAAAATTGGTAGTGGAGATAAAAGAGAAATAAAAATTAATTAATTTTTTATATGGCTAAAATTATAATGGGTATTGGTATTCCCGGATCCGGCAAAACCACCAAGCTAAAAGATTTTGCGGAAAAAAATAATTATTATTATATTAGCACTGATGATATTAGACAAGAATTATTGGGTGATGCCAAAAATCAAAATCAAATGAAATTAATTTGGGATACTGCTTATTTGCGAGTTAAAGAAGGTATTTCCTTAGGTAAAAGCGTGGTCTTTGATGCGACTTTTACTAATCCTAAAATTAGAAGTCAAGCCGTTGATTTGTTTCGTTCTTTTGGAGCCAATAAAGTGCAAGGAATATTTTTAGATGTTGATGTTGAGGTAGCGCAGGAAAGAAACAAAAATCGCGAAAGAGTAGTTCCGGCCTATGCTATTGATAGGATGTATAATGAAATTTTATCATCTGAGCCGGGGGTGATTGATGGTTTTGATTCAGTATTTTTTTTAAATAATACCGGGAAGTTAGTTGAGGTTGAGATGATGGTAGGTAACAAAGAAATCAATAAAAAGTTTGAGGGTAGAAAATATGCTTAAAACACTTGATCACAATATTGGTTTGGCAAAAATAATCAAAAAAGGAGTTTCCAATCAATTAAATTATCATCAATTATTAATATCTTGTTATGGAGCCGATCCAAGAGATATTTGGAATATTTATAAAAATTATAAACAAGAAGTGGTTAAAAAGAATTGGCTTCGGCAATATAAAAATTATCCCGAACCACACCCGGCATATTCCCAATGGAGAATTGATAAAAAATCAGAGAGTTTGATTTTTAAAAAACTCAATAATAAACATTACTCAAGTATTTGTTTTTTATCCTGCCCCGTTTTGGGTATGAGATTTGCTCAGAAAAATAAATCAAAAATTACTATACTTGATATTGATAGTGATGTTATTAAAAAATCAAAAAAATACGCCACTTCGGTTATTTATGATTTAAAAAACCCAATACCCAAAAATTTAATAAATAAATTTAATTGTGTTGTTTGTGATCCTCCTTGGTATTCTGATGATATAAATTTGATTTTAGCTCGAGCTTCTGATTTGGTTGTTTTGGGTGGAAGTATCTATTTCTCTCTCCCAAGAATACTAACCAGACCAAAGTTAATAGAAGATCGCTTGATTTGGCAAAAAAAGATGTCTGATTGGGGTTTATTAATAGTAGAAATATACCCCGAGATTAATTATGAGGTTCCAGCATTTGAATATTGTGCCTATCAGGACATTCCGGCATTTTCTGGGGCTGTGTGGCGTATTGGTGATTGGGTTAAAGTAAAAAAAGTGGTTACTTGTTGTAAAAAAAATATCAAAATTAAACCAAATAATAATGAGTGGCTAATTTTTTCCGCCGGATCCAAGAGAATTTTTTTAAAAAATAAAAAACTAACGGGTTATCAACCACCCCAAATAATATCCTTAATTGATAATGATGTTTTAAAAAGTGTTAGTAAAAGAAATCCATTAATTAAAAAAATAGATATCTGGACTAGTAGAAATGAGGTTTTTAAAATAAAAACTGGTTGGTTGGCTATAAAAATAATTTTAGAAAACATACATTTATCAGATGATAAAATTTTAAAAAAGATATCAAATCAAACAAATCAACCCTTAAATAAAATAAATACCCAATGTTTGTCGGTTATTAAAAAAATTAAAACATTATATTAAAAAAAATCCCGAATATGCTCGGGATTTTTTAATTAACTTATCTTTTAAGATATTTTTTATTTAGCCACCCTAAATACTTCATCAACACTTGTTTCTCCTGCTATAGCTTTTAAAATACCGTCTTGTAAAATCAAGATCGAACCGTTTTTAATTGCTTGTTGTTCAATTTCGTAGTTGGTTATTTGTGGTTGTTGAATTAGTTTTTGCATGTCGGGCGAATTGACTATTATTTCATAGATTCCTAAACGACCCTTGTAGCCGATATTGCCACATTTTTCGCAACCAGCCGCTTGATAAAATTTTAATTCTTTTGGTATGGATATTCCTGATGTTGGATTAATGGTTTTAATTATTTCTTCTACTTCTTTTTTAATATCAGCACTTAATTCCATTTCTTTTTTGCATTCCGGACACAATTTTCTAACTAATCTTTGACCAATACTACACTCAATTGAATTGGCTAAAGTTTGAGCATCAACTCCTAGTCCCATAAAACGAGGAATGGCGCCGGCCGCTGAATTAGTATGGATGGTTGATAATACCAAGTGTCCGGTTAGAGAGGCCTCAATAGCTGTTTTAGCTGTTTCTTCGTCACGAATTTCACCAACCATGACAATATTTGGATTTTGTCTAAGTAATGAGCGCATTGCAGCCGCAAAAGTATAACCTTGATCAGCGTCTATTTGGGTTTGCATAATACCCTCCAAATGATACTCAATCGGATCTTCAATAGTGATAATTTTTAAATCAGGTCTATTAAGTTGATTGAGTAAAGCGTATAGGGTGGTGGTTTTACCCGATCCGGTTGGTCCGGTGGTGACAATAATACCCTTGGTTTTACTAATTGATTCCAATAATGGTTTGGTTGTGTATTCACGCATACCCAAATCTTCAACTTTTAAAGCTGATGCTTGGGATGCTAATAATCTAATAACAATAGTTTCGCCATAACCACCAGAAATAATAGAAACACGAGAATCCATTTTGTTTGATGGTGTAAAGATTCCAAAACGTCCATCCCAAGTCGCTTTTTTAATATTAGTTGGAAATCCTGCTAATAGTTTAAAATTAGAAAGAATTGGTAGGTATTGTTCTTTGCCTAAACTTAAAACATCGTGCAAGATGCCATCAATTCTAAATCTGATTTTAACTCCGGTGTCAGTTGGTTCAATGTGGATGTCGCCAGCATTGGCTTTTAGGGCGGTAGAAATAATCATGGCTGACAATTCTTTAGCCGGAAGATCTTTGAGTGAGTTTTCTATTTCATTTAGATTGGTTGATAATTTTTCAGCTTGCTTGATATTTTCTTCTGTAATCTTAATTCCTCGGCCAATGGTTTGTGAGATGACTATGTCATATAGTTCTTCAACATAATCTAATTTACCAATTGCATCAAAAATTTCTTTAAGGTCAGTGATTCCATTAAGTGCTTTATAAATACCATCTTGTAGCATCGTAATCATTCCATTTTCAATTGCTTGTTTCATGATTTCAAAATCACCGGCGCCGTCTAATGTCATTTTTTTGATTTCATCAGTCATGGTGAAAACTTCATAAATACCAACTCGGCCCTTATAACCAATACCCTTACAATATTCACAGCCCTCACCCGCCTCATATAATTGAGGAATTTCAGTTGGTATAACCAAGCCCGATTTAGGCGAGATGGTGGCAATAATTTTATTTAAAATTTCTTTTTCTTCTTCGTTGGCCTCATGTGTTTTTTTGCATTTAGGACAAATTTTTCTAACCAATCTTTGACCAACAACAGCATTAATTGCTGGCACCATAAAAAATGGCTTAATACCCATATCTAATAATCTAGGAATAACTCCAGCCGCATCATTGGTGTGAACGGTTGATAAAACTAAGTGTCCGGTTAGGGCGGCTTGAATAGAAATATCAGCCGTTTCATTATCTCTAATTTCTCCAACCATCACAATATCGGGGTCTTGTCTTAAAATAGAGCGCAATCCCTTGGCAAAAGTGTAATCTTTTTTTGGGTCAACTTGTGATTGGTTGATGCCCTTTAGGCGATACTCAATCGGATCCTCAAGTGTAATGATTTTAACATCTTGTTGATTGAGTTCATTAAGAATTGCATAAAGGGTGGTGGTTTTTCCGCTTCCCGTTGGACCGGAATTCAAAATTAATCCATTGGGTTTTTTTATTTCTCTTTCTAGTATTTTTTTAGCCGGTGGCAATAATCCCAAATCAGCAAAACTAAGAGCAACCGAGGTTGGTTTAAGTAAACGCATTACCACCGATTCACCAAAAGCGGTTGGTAAAAAAGAAGTACGAACGTCAATTTTTTCTTTATCTAAATAAATTGTAAAACGCCCATCCTGTGGTTTGTCTTCGATATTAATTTTAACTCTGGCTAAAACTTTTAGGCGTGAGATAATTTTTTTCCATTTATCTTTTTCTATTTGTGCTGATTCGTGTAAAACCCCGTCAATTCTTAGGCGAACAATAATACCCTTTTCTTCTGCTTCAATATGAATATCTGAGGCATCAGATTTAAAGCCGGTTGCTAAAATAATAGTAATAACATCAGTAATACTAACCTTATTGATTTTTTCATTTAGATCTTTAAAGGTAGTAATCTGATCTTCAAATTTTTTAATGTCAGCTTCTTTAATTTCTACTCCACCAACCATGTGAGTTATTTTTGGTAATGTATCATATAGCTTCATAGTTTTTTCAAAACTATGTTCAGAGATTAAATAAACAGCTGGATTGGCATGATACCTTTCTCCCAATTCATTAGCTATTGTTTTTAGTTCTTCGGAATATTCAACCACACCAAAACGCAGTTCGGTACCATTGTTTAAAAAACAAATCATTTTTTTGTTTTCAGCATCTTCTTGAGAAATAACAGATAATGCTTCAGCTGAAACTGGAAAACCCACTAAATTAATATAACCCAAACCCAAAGCATCTGCTTGTCTGGAAACCTCTTTTTCTTTTTCTTTTAATTTTATTTCTTGAAGTTTGGTTGTGAGTTGAGTTTTTGGGTTTTTGTCATCATCATTATCTTGTTGAAGTAAATCATCAAGTGACGGCCCTAAGTTTTTGGTCATAAGATTATTTTAAGCTTGATTTAATTATAACAAAAAAAACACAATAACGGCAATTTTTTTGATAATTATTGTTGTTGACAGTATTTTATTATTTTGTTAAAATACCTACAAGTCGTATACAACGGCTTGGTGGCTGAAATTATCAGTTACCGGTTAAGAAATAACTACAAGAATATGATCGAGAAAGATCAAGTATTTGTTGAGTACATCATTAAAGCGATTGTCGCCAATCCAGATGATGTAAAAATTGAAAGAGTTATTGATGAAAGAGGAGTTTTATTGACTCTTCATGTCAATCCTTCAGACATCGGTTATGTCATCGGCCGACAAGGACAAACCGCTAAAGCTATTAGAACTTTAGCTAAAATTATCGGCGCTAAAAACAACGCTAGGGTTAATTTAAAAATCGTTGAGCCAGAGGGTTCCAGAAGATCCCATCAAGAGGCTCCGGTTGATACCGATGTGATTGATGATTTAAGCATTTAATCAAATCCTAAATCACCATAAAAAACACCCGGAAGTTTTCGGGTGTTTTTGTTTCGGTGGATTATTGTGATATAATTTTATTATGAAAAAATTTGAATTAATAACAATTTTTCCTCAAATAATGGATTCTTATTTTAATGAGAGTTTGTTTAAACGAGCTCAAAAAAACAAACTAATCAAAATCAAAACCCATTTTTTGAGACGTTGGACTAATGACAAGCATCAAACGGTTGATGATCGTTTGTATGGTGGTGGTGCCGGCTTGTTATTTAAGATCGAACCTGTTTATGTGGCCTTAAAAGCATTGAAATTATTAGATAAAAAACAAAGAAAACAAAGTAATAGTCGGGTTATTTTGTTGGCTGCTAATGGTCGTCGTTTTACTCAACGTGAAGCTGAAAGATTGGTTAAATATGATCGTTTAGTTTTTATTTGTCCTCGTTATGAGGGGGTTGATGCTAGAATTGAAAAATTTGTTGATGAAAAAATATCTATTGGCGATTATGTTTTAGCTGGGGGTGAGCTTCCGGCTACGATTATTATTGAATCAGTTTGTCGATTGATACCGGGTTTTGTCGGCAAACAAGAGTCGGTGCAACAAGATTCACATCGTCAAGATGGTTATTTGGAACACCCTCAATATACTCGCCCCGAAGTTTTTATGACTAATGAAGGAAAAAAAATTAGAGTACCAAAAATTTTATTATCTGGACATCATTCTGCTATTGAAGATTGGCGCAACAAAAAATCAAGTTTAAAAAATGGACAAGATTGATTTTTTATGATATACTGAATTAGTGAGGTTAGTAATTCAACTTCACTTTATTAATAACAAAAAAACTATGTCTGATGAAAACATTTTGAATCCTATGACTGATGATGCCGTAAACACTCCAGTTGAAGAAACAGAAGAAGTAGCTGTTGAAAATACTGCTGGCGAAGAAGCTACCGAAGAGGTTGCTACTGAAGCCACTGAAGATGCTTCTGCTGAATAATTGGAGGATTGTGTAAATCCTGTGTAAAACTTAATAAGTTTTAAAAATAAAAGTGTCTAATTTTAGACACTTTTATTTATTTTTTGACTAAATTTAGATATTTTTTAATAAAAACAAAAAAACAACAAAAAATACTTGACAATAATCATTTATTAATATAAGATTATAGATATACAAATTAAGCGAAAAATCTTCGTTTCACTACCTTCTAAAATTAAAGATATTTAAGAAAAAACAGTGGTATCTGATAGAATTCATCGGCTCAAGCCGGAGTTCGTCAAATCGGATCCCTCTGTTTTTTCTTAACTCAAAAAAGAGTTGAGAAAAAATAAATTATCGGTATTAGTAACTTGACAATTGAATAGTGGTAAAAAGCACCAAGCCAAAATAAAATTACTGGTAAGTTTTTCAAAATTTACCTCTCAATTTTTTGAGTTTTGTTGAAACTTTTCAACAATATAAATATATAAATCAATCCATTTTGTTAATTTGAATTTATTCTTATTAACAAAATAAATACGGTTGGCAACTGATCGTAATCTAGTTGCAAGAGTCACTATGATTCTCTTACATA
>CAZYUN010000003.1:0-24358 GCA_964650755.1 uncultured Gammaproteobacteria bacterium | reverse complement strand
ATTATTGATTGGGAAGAATTGATAACTAATAAAAAATCAATTATTAAAAATCCTATCACTTTAAATCCTGATGATATTTGCAGTATTATTTATACTTCAGGAACTATCGGTAGACCAAAAGGAGTTTGTTTGACTCATCAGAATTTTTTAAGCGATATCAGAAGTGTTCTGCAATCAATTCCAATTTTTAGTAGTGATTTGTTTTTGTCTTTTTTGCCTCTCTCTCATGTTTTAGAGAGAACGACCGGATATTATTTGCCACTTTTGGTTGGTGCTAGTATTGCTTATGCCGAAGGGATTAAGGAGCTACCGAAAAATTTAAAAGAATTTAAACCAACAATTCTAATTTGTGTGCCAAGAGTTTTAGAAAAATTCCATGATAAAATTTATGACAAGATAAAAAGCGGCCCGGGTTTTGTTCGTAATTTATTTTTTTATGCCCTCAAACAAAGCGAGGGATCTTGGTCTTTAAGATTACTTGATAAGATAATTTTTTCTAAAATCAGAAATAATTTAGGTGGTAATTTACGATTTATTGTTTCTGGTGGAGCTTCTTTGAATTTGACTATAGCTAAATTTTTTAAAAAAATCGGTTTGATTATTCTAGAGGGATATGGTTTAACTGAATCTTCACCGGTTATTACTGTTAATAAGTTGAATAATTTTAAATTTGGTACTGTTGGTTTGCCGATTTCTGAAGTTGAAGTAAAAATTTCAGCAGATAGAGAAATTTTAGTTAGGGGAGATATTGTTATGTCGGGGTATTATAAAAACAAATCCGAAACTCTTGAGGCGGTTGATCAAGATGGTTTTTTGCATACTGGAGATTTGGGTTTTATTGATCAAGATGGTTTTTTAACTATTATTGGTAGAAAAAAAGAAATGATGGTTACTTCTGGCGGAAAAAATATTTGGCCCGATCATTTGGAGCAGTTGATTAATATTGATAAATATATCTCACAATCAATGGTTATTGCCCATAATCGCAAATTTGTTAGCGCCTTAATAGTGCCAGATTGGCAGGAGATTAATAATTATTGGGTTAGCAATAATTTGCCGATAAAAACCAGAGAAGAAATGTTGGCTGATATTGCTTTATTGAAATTGATTAAAGAAAGAGTGGGTCAAATTAATTATGGTTTGCCTGAATATGAACAAATCAAACAATTTCATTTATTAGCTGAAGAATTTTCAGAAGCTAAAGATGAACTTACTCCGACTTTAAAATTAAGACGTCAAGCTATTGAAACTAATTATAAAAAACAGATAGATAAGATGTATGAGTAATTTAATTCGTTTAATATTAAGACCGTTAATTAAGATTCTTTGGGTGGGGTCAGTTGAGGGAATTGAAAATATTCCCGATTCCGGATCAGTAATAATAGCATCTAATCATGAAAGTTATTTTGATTTTTTGTGTTTTTCTGCTGTTTGTCCGCGTCCCGTTACTTATTTGGCTGGCGAGGTTTTTTTTAAAAAATGGTGGTGGCGACCATTGATGAAATTGACCGGACAAATCAGAGTTGATAGAAATAGTCAAAACAAATCTAATGCTATTGAATCGGCTCTTAAGATTTTAGAGGTCGGAAAATTGTTTGGTATTTTTCCGGAAGGAACGCGTTCTAGTGATGGTCAATTGCAGAAAGCTTTTATCGGTGTGGCTAAGATTGCTTTGTCATCTCAAGCACCAATTATTCCGGTTGGTATGGTTGGTACTTATGAAATAATGTCGCGTCATGACAAATTTCCTAAACTTAGAAAATGCCAAATTAAGATCGGCAAGCCGATTGATCTCAGTGATTATTATGGCCGAGAACAAGATCGTCAAACTTTAGAATATATCACTCATAAAATTGTGATGCCGGAAATTGCCGAACTTACCGGAGAGTACTATAAATTTTAATTATTAGTTTAATTAATTTTTTCATTAAGATTATTTTGTGTTATAATATAATCAATTATTGTTTATTATGTCAGTAATTTTAAAAAAAATAGAAAATAAAAAAGATCTTAGCATTTTTTTTAGTCGTGTCTTTAAAGATTTTAATATTAGTCCAGATGGTTCTATTTTTATAAAACCAAATCTCTCAGCTCGACCACCAATTAAAAATGGAGAAAATACCTCAGTTGAATTCGCAAGAGCTTTAATTGAGGGTTTATTACATTTTGATAATGTTAAAAAAATTATTATTGGACACTCTCCATTATTGGGTACGGCTGATAAGATTTTTACTTTTGAAACTCTAATAAATAGTTCTGGTTTTAGAGAACTCACCAAACTTTCTGATAAAATTGAACTTTTAAATTTGGATGAAGTTGAACGACAATTAATGTCTATTGGTCAATATAAATTTCATTTGCCGAAAATGCTTTTTGATGGGAATATTGATTTATCTATCAATATTGGGGCGCTGAAAACTCATATGGAGACAACCGTTAGTTTGTCTTTAAAAAATCAAATGGGTCTTTTGCCGGCCGAAGAAAGAAAATTCTGTCATCAATCGGGAGAATTGGAAGAGCGTGTCGCTTCTATCGGGGCATTATTTAAACCTGATTTGAATTTTATAGACGGCCTTTGGGGGATGGAGGGTAATGGTCCACATCATGGTGAGGCCGTAGAGGCCAATCTTGTTTTGGCTGGAAAAGATATGGTTGAACTTGATGCTTTGACGGCATCAATCATTAATTTGGATTACAAAAGTATAAGGCATATTGTTTTTGCTAAAGATTTGGGGGTTGGGAATTTTCCCTCAAATGAGTTAATATCTGATTTTTCAAGATTTAAAATAAATTTTTCTCCAGCCAAGCTATATGAAAAGTTTGGAAAAAATATCTATGTGTGGCCAACCGATGGATGTTCTAAATGTATTACTGCCCTTAATGAATCAGGAAAATTTTTTAAAAAAAATCCAATCAAAGCGAGAAAATTTTTATGGAAGGCCTATTTTGGAAATCAAAGGATTAATATAGTTATTGGTAATGCAAAAAATCTTAATTTGCCACAAAATGAGAAAATAATTTGCGTCGGGCATTGTCCTAAAAAGTTTTCAGAAAGATGTGGTTGTGGCACATTAGATAAATGTCCGCCAACAGTTTCTGAGGTTTATGATTATTTAAATAAAAATATTTAAAATGGTTGTTTTTTTCTCAACAACTTCAATTATTATAGCTTGTCTATCTTTTTTGATGGGTATTTTTGTTTATTTTAAAAATCCCAAATCACCACTTAATAAGTCATGGTCTTTAGTTAATTTTTTTGCGGGACTTTGGAGCTTGGGTCTGGGGTTGGAGGTAATTTCTGGTAGCTATCAAGAAGCTCTTTTTTGGAATAAGATACTTTATCTTGGAGCAATTCCCTTAGTTATTTCTTTTTTTTATTTTGTTGTAACACTTCTTAATTTGCAAAAACAAAAACGAGCATGGTTGATTATTGGCACCATATTAACTATTATTTTTCTTTTTTTTAATTTTTTTAGTAATTTGTTCGTAACCGGAGTCCCACCAATGGCGGGATTTGATTATTGGGTTTCTGTTGGCCCCATTTATTACCCCTATTTTCTTTTTTATTTACTCTATATATCTTATGGGGTTTATTTATTGTATGTTGCTCAAAAAAAAGAAACTGGTTTTAAAAAACTTCAAATCAGATATGTTTTGTATTCAATGGTTATAGGTTTTGGCGGAGGGGTAACTAATTTTTTCCCACAACTTTTTAATATTTATCCTTTTGCTCATTTTTTAGTTATTTTTTATATAATCCTAATCGGCTATGCTATAACTCGATATCGTTTAATGGATATAAAAACACTTGTCAAACGATCTTCAGTTTTTACTTTTTTAGTTATTATTATAGCGGTAATGTTTGCTACTTTTTCTAGTTTATTATTTTCTTTTCTGAGTATTTATTTTGGCGAACAAGCAAGATTATTTTCAATTATGGCGTCGACTATTATCGTTGTCATTATTTATGACCCTATTAAAAAAGTATTAGAATTTTTTACAGATAAATTTTTATTTGTAAGAAGTTATAATTCGTCTCAGGTTTTATTAGAAATTAATCAATTAGCTCTTTCAGAAATTGAATTATCAAAGTTATTAATATCGTTAGAAGAAAAGTTGCAAAATATTTTTTATTTTCAAAAAATAGCATTTTTATTTTTGAACGAAAAAAAACAGTTAGATTTGGTTAAACAAAATGGCTTTGATCAAAAACGTCTTAGTGATTTTTCGCGTGGCAAAGAGAATGTTCTACCACTTTATTTTACTGGAAATAATGGTATCTGGGTTATTCCAGAACTTAAAACTGCTTATGATTCGGGTCAATATTTTCCCAAAAAGAAAGAAATTTTATTAGGTCTTTATGATATGGATATTAATTTAGTTGTTCCTTTATTTGTTAAAGAAGATTTAATTGGTATTATATTACTTGGGGATAAAAAATCAGGCGACTCTTATAATCAAGAGGATTTAAATATTATTGGGGCGATTGCCGGGCAATTGGCGATGGCTATAGAAAATGCTCGATTTTATGAAAAACAAAAACAATTTAATATTAAACTAAAACAAGAAGTTAAAAAAGCGACGGCTAAATTAGAGTCAGCTAATAAAGAATTGCAAAGATTAGATGATGCCAAATCAGAATTTTTATCTATTGCCAGTCATCAATTACGTACCCCAACAACGATTATCAAGGGTTATATTTCTATGATGCAGGAGGGAAGTTTTGGAAAATTATCCAAGAATGTTTCTGATAATTTAAATAAGGTATATATTGCTACCGAACGCTTGCTGAATTTGATTGAAAATCTTTTAGATATTTCACGGATTGAATCGGGTCGTTTAGAATTTGATATTAAGCCACTTGATTTGACTAAATTAGCTGATGAGTTAAAAACTGAATTTGAAAAAAAAGCCAAAGAAAAAAAATTAACACTATCAACCCATTACTCTTCTGATTTGCCTTTGGTGATGACTGATTCCGCTAAGATTAAAGAGGTGGCATCTAATTTGGTTGATAATGCCATAAAATATACTCCCAAGGGAGAGGTTTCAATAGAACTTCATCAAGAGGGATCTTCGGTGGTTTTTTGTGTTAGTGATACGGGAATTGGTATTGCGGTTGAAGATCTTTCTAGGTTATTTAATAAATTCGTGCGTGGCAGTGATATGAATACCACTCATCCTGAGGGTACCGGATTGGGTCTTTATTTTGCCAGAGTGGTAATAGAAAATTTAGGTGGCAGAATTTGGGTTGAGTCAGTCGGCAAGGGCCGGGGGAGCAAGTTTTGTTTTTCTTTGCCTTTAGCTGATAAAAGAAAATCAACCAAAGTTAAAGCATCTTAAACAATTAATTATAATAAAACCGGCTGTTTGCCGGTTTTATTTTTTTGGTTTTTATTTTTTTTCTGTAATTTCTTTTTTAATGTTTTCAATAAATTCAGTTATTTTCATTGTTCCTTGATCTTCGTTGCCACGTTTTCTGATGGCGACTGATTTGTTTTCAACTTCTTTTTCACCAACTACTAAAATGTAGGGGATCTTTTCTTTTTCGGCGTTCCTGATTCTTTTACCCAAAGATTCTTGGTTATCATCAATTTCGGCTCTTAGGCCGGAATTTTTTAATTGCTCGGTTATTTTTTGTCCGTAGTCATTGAATTTTTCTGAGACAGGAATCACAATCGCTTGAGTTGGAGTTAACCAAGTTGGCAAAGCTCCGGCGTAATGCTCAATTAAAATACCCAAAAATCTTTCAACTGAACCATAAATTACTCGATGAATCATAATCGGTCTTTTTTCTTGGCCGTCAGAATCAATATATGACAGATCAAATCTCTCGGGCATATTCATGTCTAATTGAATGGTTCCGCATTGCCAAGTTCTACCTAAAGCATCTTTGATGTGAATGTCTATTTTGGGTCCATAAAAAGCGCCATCACCTTCGTTTATTTTGTATTGTTTTCCGGTTTCATTTAGAGCCCCGATTAAACCGTCAGTTGCTATTTTCCAGGCCTCATCCGAGCCAATTGATTTTTCCGGTCTGGTGGATAATTCCAAGTGATAATCTAATCCGAAAGTTGAATAAGTTTTTTCAACTAATCCCAAGACACCCAATATTTCTTCTTTGATTTGTTCGGGTCTCATAAAAATATGAGCATCATCTTGATGAAAAACTCTGGCTCTAAAAAGTCCCGACAAAACACCTGAAAGTTCATGACGATGAACTAAGCCAATTTCACCCCAACGCAAAGGTAAGTCGCGATATGAGTGCAAATCTTCTTTATACATTAACATTCCACCCGGACAATTCATTGGTTTGATGGCATATTCCAAATCATCAATCTTTGTTTCATACATGTTTTCTCTGTAATTTTCCCAATGACCTGATGTTTCCCAAAGTTTTCGCGATAGCATGATTGGTGTTTTGATTTCTGAGTAGCCGGCTGATTGATGTAATTCTCGCCAATAATTCAACAACTCATTCCAGACAACCATGCCCTTCGGTTTAAAAAAAGGAAATCCTGGACCCTCTTCATGAAAAGAAAATAATCCTAATTCTTTGCCTAATTTTTTATGGTCGCGTTTCTCAGCTTCTTCTAATAATAATAAATAATCTTTCAAATCTTGAGCTGAAGAAAAAGCAACGCCATAGATTCTTTGAAGCATTTTATTATTAGAATCACCGCGCCAATAAGCTCCGGCTATTTTGATTAATTTAAAATCACCAAGCTCAGAAGTATTTTCTACATGAGGTCCGCGACATAAATCAATAAATTCTCCAACTTGATAAAAACTGACAACGGTTTCGCCTTTTGTCGCTAAATCTTTGATTAGTTCTTGTTTGTATGGCTGGTCAGACATTTTTGTTAGTGCGTCATCAATTGATAATTCGGATTTCTCAAAAGGCAATTTTCGTTTGATTATTTCATTCATTTTCTTTTCTATTTTTTTGAGATCTTCCGGTGAAAAAGTTTGATCGCCTAAGTCAAAATCATAATAAAAACCATCTTTAATGGTCGGGCCGATAGCGAATTTTATTCGGTCGCCAAAAATTTCACGCACAGCATAGGCCATGATGTGGCTGGTTGAATGGCGTATTTTTTCTAATTGTTCGTTCATATTTTTGTAATTATTTGATTATAGACATTATTATTGAGTCGTAAATTTGGTTATTTTTTATAAAATATTTTTTACGAATACCTTCTTTTTTGAAACCGCATTTTTGGTAGCATTTAATACCTCTTTTATTTTTGTGAAAAACTTCTAATTCAAAACGGTTGAGTTTGAGTTGTTTGAAGGCATAACTAAGAATTGTTTTTAGGGTATCAGAACCATAACCCTTATCCCACTCATTCTTGTCACCAATCATAATACCCCAACTGGTTCTTTTGTGAGGCATTACCAAATCATGTAAATCGGTGCTACCAATATGTTTTCCGGATTTGGTATAGATTGACCAAAAAATTTTACTGTCATCGGTTTTGATTTTTTTCAAATATTCTTTTTCTTGCTCAAGTGTTAGATCAACAAAGCTTCCAATATATTGACTTACTTCAGGATCTTTGAGCCATTTTAAATATTGTTTGGCTTCTGAAATTTTTGGCGGTTTCAAAATAATTTTTTTGCTTTTCAAAATTGGCCCATACATATTTTTGTAATTATTTGATAAAAAAACTCTCGTCTCAAAACACATCTAAATGATATATTTTGGGACGAGAGTTGTGGCTTTAAGCGTAGCCAATTGATTCCCGCGGTTCCACCCAGATTTTCGCCAGCAATTAAAGTAGATGACGAACTCTTTTGTTTTTATAGTTTAGCGCGAATTAGCTTCGCAATCCGATGGGATAGGCGTTTGGTGGGCGCCTCAATCACTTTTTTTATTATAACACACTGATTTTAAAAGTCAATTTTTAGATTTGACTTTTGTTATTTAATATGTTAATATTTTTTTTACTATAGAACATTGTCATGGCTTTTGTTGGAGCAAAGAAGGTTCTTTGCCGAAAACAGTGCCCATAATCACGGGAGGTTGACATGACCAAAGACAGAAGCGGACAGGAAAAACCAGGAGTAATGCCCAGAAGTGTGGGCAGAAATGTCGGCCAGAGAGGACCGACGACGAGTGGCATCAGGTTGCCGAAGCCCACCATCGGCAAGTGTAAGGATGTTGTTTGTTGCGTTTGTGGTGATCCGATTCCACCGGCACGACGAGCCGTTTTGGCTGACTGTATTGGTGCTGAGTGTACCGGTAATTGTCGGACTATGCCCACCGATTCTTGTTTGTGCGTTGAGTGTAAGAGTAGGCGGGAGCAAGAAGCAGAACAGCGCAAGAATGCTTTTTTGGTTGGTCGTCGCCCCGGACGACTCTCTGACGGTTCGGCCGGTCGCAACCCCGGACGACTCTCTGATGGTGATGATTGAAAACATCGCGAATTTTGTTAGTATCCCGGCTAAACTTTAGCCGGGTTTTTTATTTAAGTTGATTTTTAGCTATTTTTTGCTATACTTAAAAGTAGTTTATGAGTTATTTTATTTTCAAAATTAAACAACAAATAATTGAAGCAATCGCCGAATCATTAGGCGAATCTTTTGATTTTTCAGAAATTGAAATCACTAAACCACCTCAATCCTCAATGGGTGATTTTTCGGTGCCTTGTTTTTATTTTTCTAAATTAACTAGATTATCACCAAATCAAATTGCCTCAGATTTAAAAAATCGTCTTAAACTTAAAGCTCCATTAAAATCAGTTCAGAACATCGGGCCCTATCTGAATTTTCATTTAGATGATTCTTTGTTAGCCAAAAACATTATTACTGATATTAAAAAACAACAAAACAAATACGGTTGTTTGAAATCTCGTGGTGAAAAAATAATGATTGAGTATTCTCAACCTAATACTCACAAAGAGTTTCATGTTGGGCATTTGAGAAATGTTGTTTTGGGTTCCGCTTTGGTTAATTTGAATCGTTGTGGTGGTTACAAAGTTTTGGCAGTTAATTATATTGGCGATATTGGCAGTCATGTGGCGAAGTGCTTGTGGGCTTATCAAAAATTCCATCAACAAGAACCTGAACCGCAAGAGCATAAAGGACAATATTTGGGCAAGCTATATACTGAGGCGGTTAATTTGTGCGAGGCAGATGAATCCGCTAAATTAGAATCAGCCGAAGTACAAAAAAAATTAGAAGCCGGCGACAAAAAGTTAGTGGCTTTGTGGAAAAAAACACGTCAATGGTCGCTACAAGAATTCGATGCGATTTATAAAATTTTAGGCGTTAAATTTGATAAGGTTTTTTATGAAAGCGAAGTAGAAAAGCCAGGCAAACAAATTGTTAAAGAACTGCTTGATAACAAAATCGCCGAATTGTCCGAGGGCGCTGTGATTATTGATTTGGAGAAATACGATCTGAAGAAATTTTTGTTATTAAAATCAGACGGTTCGTCGCTTTATTCCACCAAAGAATTGGCTTTGGCAAAATTAAAATTTGAAAAATACAAAATAGATGCTTCTTATGTGGTTGTTGATTCGCGTCAAAGTTTTTATTTCAAGCAATTTTTCAAAACTTTAGAGGTGATGGGCTTCAAACAAAAAGTAAAACACATCAATTATGAATTTGTCACTTTGCCTGATGGCGCGATGTCTTCTCGTAAGGGTAATGTGGTTTTGTTTGAGGATTTTTTGTCGGAGATGACGGCTTTAGCTTTAGCTGAAACTCAAAAACGACATACTGATTGGACACAAACCGAGTTAGAAGAAACGGCCAAAAAAATCGCCTTGGGTGCCATTAAGTTTGCTATGATTAAAACCGGTCGTAATAATATCATTACTTTTAATCCGCAAGAGGCCTTGGCGTTTGAGGGTTTTTCTGGACCATATTTGCAATATACAGTCACTAGAATGAATTCAATTTTAAGAAAAGCGGGGGTTAAGGATTTTCCTGAAGCTGATTATTCCAAACTTAATTTGCCACAAGAAAAATCTTTGTTGTTATTGTTGGCTGATTATCCTGAGATTATCGCTAATGCGGTGAATGAATTAGAGCCAAGCGGATTAGCTCAATACCTTTTTGTTTTAGCAAAAGATTTTTCTTCTTATTATCAGGAGGTTTCGGTTATTAATTCTTCATCTGATATAAAACCGGCACGTTTGGCTTTAGTGCTCGCTGTGCGTCAGGTTTTGGTTAATGGTTTGTCTTTGTTGGGTATTGAAACTATGGATAAAATGTAATCTAAATATATGAAAAAAGTCGCTTTAATCGAAGATGAAAAAGATTTGGCAGAGATTTATTCCCTGAAATTATCAATGGAAGGAATTGAGCCAATCATAATTAATGATCCTTCTCAAGCAATTGAGATTTTAAAAAATAATCTTCCAGATTTGATTTTACTTGATATTATGATGCCCGAGATTGATGGTTTTGGTTTGTTTGAAAAAATCAAAGCTGAAGATTTATTAAAAAATGTTAAAGTTTTTATTTGGAGTAACTTGACTCAAAAAAAAGATAAAGAACGCGCCGAAAAATTAAAGATTAATGGTTATTTGGTAAAATCAGATTATACCCCGACGTCATTGGCAACCAAGTTAAAAAATTTTTTAAATTAATTTTAGTAATAAATAAATTAAAATTATGAAACCAATTGTTAATGATTCTTGTATCGCTTGCGGTACTTGCGAAGCGCTTTGCCCCGAAGTTTTTAAGGTGGCTGAAGCTGACGGTAAAATGATCGCAACTGTTTTAGATGCTGATTATGCTTCCCTAGAGAGTAAAATTGATGAGGCAATTGCTTCTTGTCCGGTACAAGCAATTTCTAAAGAATAATCAAAAAAAAACTATTTTTTAACACTTCACCCTAGGGTGAAGTGTTTGTTTTTTCTGAATTTAGATGTTTTTATTTTTTTGACTTATTTTTAATTAAAATCAATAATTTTAGTCAATATTAAAAACCCCCAATTCTTTCGAATCGGGAGTGAAGGTGCGAATTGTGAGATTAGCGGATGACAAAGTTGTCTTGCGATAGATTGTAATGATCTTTATTTTTCTCGTAAATGGCAAGTGCGCAGTTAGCGTATTTGTTGTTACGGTAACGCTCCTCATATTCCTCGGGCGACTTGTTTAGGATCAGGCGCCAGAAGACCAGCATCCAATTGCCGTGCGCCGCGATCAAGATGTCCTTGTTGTTGTAATTTTCTCGTAGGTCGGCCATGAAAGAATGGATCAGCACTTCCACGTCTTGGCAACTTTGACCCGCTGGTGGACGATAGTGGTATTCGCCTTCACGTTTGCGAACAATTTCTTCGTCCGGAAAGATTGAAAGCAGGCGTTCTTTCGGTAGCGTATGCCAGACGCCACGCATTATCTCATTGAGGCGAGAATCCATAATTGGCGTCATGAGCGGATCGCGCCAGAGCCGAGCCAAAGTTTCTTGTGTTCTCTTGAAAGTGGAACAGAAGCAAGCGTCGAAGCTATTGTAGGTGCGATGCAGGTAGGCGCCGGCATCAGAAGCTTGTTGTCGTCCCTTCTCTGTCAAGCAAAAGGCATGGTTGGGTTTGTCGAAAAAAGAAATATCTTCGGGCGATATGACGTTGCCCTCCGATTCCCCATGACGAACGATGACGATCCTATTTGGTCCTCTCATGTTAAGATCCTCCATTGTTAAGGTGCGGTTTGATGTTCATCTAATGCCAGTATAATTGAATATTGATAAAATAACCGAAGAAATCAATTAAAATGTATTAACTTTTTGTATTATTTATTGAGATGAGGGTAATTCGGTATTGTAAGAATTATAAATATGTATTATAATTAATACACATTATGAAAATAAAAACCGGAATAATCAAAAAATTGGGATTTAGCGCTGTGGCTGAAAAAATTTATTTAGCTTTGCTTGATCGTGGCACGTGCTCTATTATGGAGTTGGCGCGTTTAGCGGGGGAGTATCGCCCGGTTATTTATAAAAATTTACCATCATTAATTGATGCTGGACTTGTAGCCAAAACTTTCAAAGGTAAGCGAATTGTATATTATGCTCTGTCGCCGGCAGCTCTATCTCCGCTGGTGAAGAAACAAGCCGATGAAATGAACGAGCTTTTGCCAGAGCTTATAAGTGTTTACAAAAATAAAGATAAAAAGCCGAAGGTATCATTTTTTATCGGCAAGGAGGGGATTGCTTCTGCTTATGAGCGATTAATTTCTGATGCTAAAAAAGGAGATATTATTTATCGATATGAATCACCGAGCGACTACCGAAAAAATAAAGCATATTATCCTTCTCTCTATTGGCAAAGAGCCGGATCTCGTGGAGATCTCGATAAGATAGTGATCACCAATAATGAAACCTTAAAACAGCGTCACGAAAATATTAATCGCTTGTCTAAGGCAGTAAGTCACAAGTTTGATTACAATATTACCCAATTAATTGGGCGTGATAAGGTTATTTTTATTGATTATGATACAGAGGTGGCCATTATGATAGAAAACGATCGTTTTGCTAATTTTCAAAAAATTATATTTAAGATGTTTTTTGATAAATTGTAGATAGGCATCACTAATCCTGGATTTTTTGACAAAGAGGTTAATTTTTGTTATTGTGTGAATACAATCTTAAAAGCGTTATTACTCTGAAATCACCAGAGAAGCTGTCGGAAGAAATCTGCCTGAACGTAGAAAGTAGAACCGGCCGGGAGTGCCCGTAATAGCCACAATCAAGTTAAATTCCGAGATGGTACCGCCCGCGAGGGCTCCGGATTCCGTGCTCGGTTTTTTTATTTAAAAATAATTTTCAATCTTATTTAATAGATTAAATATATGTCAGAAGAAAAAAAATGGGTTAATCCGATTCCTGAACGCGAAAAAGAAATTCAGAAATTTTGGGAAGCGAATAAAATTTTTGAAAAATCATTAGAACAAACTAAAGATGGTGAGCAATATAGTTTTTATGATGGACCACCATTTGCCACTGGTACTCCGCATTATGGACACATGGTTGCGAGTTTGATGAAAGATGTCGTGCCTCGTTTTTGGACAATGCGCGGGCGTTATGTTGAGCGTCGCTGGGGCTGGGATTGTCATGGTTTGCCGATTGAAAACATGGTTGAAAAAGAGCTTGGTTTCAAAAGCAAGAAAGATATTGAAGAATATGGAATTGATAAGTTTAATGAATATTGTCGGAGCAAAGTTTTGTTGTATGTAGAGGAATGGAAAAGAACCATTAAACGTTTTGGTCGTTGGGCAGATATGGAAAATCCTTACAAGAGTATGGACTTGAATTATATGGAAAGTATTTGGTGGGTTTTTAAACAATTATATGATCAGGGATTGGTGTATGAAGGTTATCGCTCAATGCATGTTTGTCCGCGTTGTGAAACAACTTTATCTCAGCAAGAAGTCAGCGAAGGTTATAAAGACATTAAAGATTTGTCAGTGACAGCTAAGTTTGAATTGGTTGATGAGCCGGGAACTTTTGTTTTGGCTTGGACAACTACGCCTTGGACTTTGCCCGGCAATGTGGCGCTCGCGGTGGGGGAGGGCGTTGATTATGTTTTGATTAAGTTGGATGAAAGTAAATTGATTTTAGCTAAAGAATTGGTGGAAAAGGTTTTGACTGGCCAGCAATTCGAAGTTATAAAAGAATTTAAGGGCGCAGAACTTGTCGGCAAAAAATATAAACCACTGTTTCCATATTACGAAAGCGAAGAAGCGAGAAAAAAATTATCTAATTCAGAAAATCTCTACACGATTGTCAGTGCTGCTTTCGTCACTACTGTTGATGGTACGGGTGTTGTTCATATTGCTCCTGCTTATGGTGAAGAAGATATGCAATTAGGCAAAGAAAAAAATCTTTCTTTTATTCAGAATGTTAGTTTATCTGGTAATTTTATGGATGAGGTCGTTGATTTTGCTGGCCTAAACGTCAAACCGGTCGATGATACACAAAAAACTGATGTTGAGATTATTAAATATTTGGCTGAGAAAAAATTATTATTTGCAAAAGAAAAATACGAACACAGTTATCCGCATTGCTGGCGTTGTGACACCCCGCTTATTAATTATGCTACCAGCTCTTGGTTCATAAAAGTTTCTGATCTAAAAGAAAAAGCACAACAAACAGCTGAATACATTAATTGGTCACCGGAACATATTAAAGAGGGTCGTTTTGGCAAGTGGTTAGAGGGAGCGCGCGACTGGTCTATTTCGCGTCAACGATTTTGGGCTTCGGTAATTCCGATTTGGAAATGCGATTGTGGTGAAATTAAGGTTTATGGCAGTGTGGCTGATCTAGAACATGATAGTGGAGAAGCTATTACTGATTTACACAAACATATTGTTGATAAAATTGAAGTTCCTTGCACTTGTGGCAAAAAAATGAAACGTATTCCCGATGTTTTGGATACTTGGTTTGATTCTGGTTCAATGCCTTATGCACAACAGCATTACCCTTTTGAGAATGAACAAAAGTTTGAAAAAGGTTTTCCGGCCGAGTTTATTGCTGAGGGTGTAGATCAGACCAGGGCTTGGTTTTATTATCTTCATATCATCGCTTCAGCGCTAAAAGAAAAGCCGGCCTTTAAAAATGTTATTGTCAATGGAATCGTTTTGACGGCTGAGGGCAAGAAAATGTCTAAGCGTTTGGCTAATTATACTGATCCGGAATTGATTATGGATCAATATGGTGCCGATGCTTTGCGTTATTATTTATTGTCGTCTCCGGTGATGCAGGCCGAGAATTTGAGTTTTGCTGATGAGGGTGTCAAAGAAGCAATGCAAAAAGTTTTAATGTTACTAAATAATATTCTTAGTTTTTATAAAACTTACGAACAGCCAGAGATTACCAAAAAAGAATCTTTGATGGACAAGATTTTTCATCATGACCAGCAAGTGGTTAGCGATAATATTTTAGATCAATGGTTATTATCAAAATTGAATAAGTTAATTGCTGAAGTTACTAAACAAATGGAAGCTTATGATTTGCCTCGCTCGGTTCGACCGATTCAGGATTTTATTGATGAATTTTCTACTTGGTGGTTACGTCGCAGTCGCGATCGCTTTAAGGGTGATAATGAGCAGGATAAAAATCAGGCGCTAACAACCTTTAAATACACTTTACTGCAATTAGCAAAAGTCATGGCGCCGTTTACTCCGTTTATTGCTGAGAATGTCTATCGTGAAGTTGGCGGAAAATTAGAATCAGTCCATTTGGATAAGTGGCCGGAAGTAGGAAAAATTGATACTGAGATGATTGATGCTATGAGAGCGGTTCAAGAAGTTTCTACCTTAGGACAGGCCTTAAGAGCTGAAGCTGGTATAAAAATCAGACAACCGTTATCGGGAATTAAATTAATCGGTGGACAAGTTTGCCGTCAATTTAAAGACCACAGAGACAATTTTATTGAAATTATTAAAGACGAGCTTAATGTAAAGGGATTTTCATTAATTGAAAGTTTGGATAATATTTTAGATAAGACCAATTGGATCTCAAAAGCCACTGATCAGATTACTGTCGCCCTAAATACGGAGATTACTGAGGAACTACAAATCGAAGGTGCGTTGCGTGAATTAGTCCGTACTATTAACGGCATGCGTAAAGACGCTGGTCTAACCATTAAAGATCAAATTAAATTATTATGGCAGAGTGAGTCGGAAATCATTAAGAGTGTTTTGGCTAATGAGGATTTAAGTAATGAATTAAAGAAATTGGTTTTAGCGCAAGCGTTGGAGTTTGTTGAACTTCAAGAAAAGGCGATAAATATTAATGGCGAATCTATCAAGTTAAAAATTGAAAAATTGTAATTTTTTGTGTTATTAATAAAGTTAAAAAAATCAAAAAGCGGCTTTTTAGCCGCTTTGGTTTTATTTTGATTGTTCAATGGTTTGGATGATTAAATCGCATAGTTCGGTGACGTTGTTGGCTACTGGAAAGCGTTCGTCGGGACCGCTGATTTGAAAGCCATAACTGACACCGATGAAAGGAATTCCGCAAGCGTGAGCCGATTCGTAATCTTCAATAATATCGCCAATATACAAAATCTCTTCCGGTTTATGATCGTGATAGTATTTCATGAATTCTTGAAAGAGCACTATTTTTGAGCGACAAAAAGGTTGTTGTTCATTGAAGCTTCCGGCGCCGGCAATCGCATCACAGGCATAAAAGTCACAAAACCGGTCAAGATATTGTTGCGGCCCCCAATTTATTAGGGCTTTTGTAATATTCATTAAACGATTAAGTGATAAAATATAGCAAAGAGGACCCCATTCTGATATATCGCGATCGCGTGAATTATGGCGTTGATAGATGTCTAAGCGATGAAGCAATCTTTGAACGCCGGGAAAGGGCCGAGGATTATATTGGCCATTACCAAATGCTTGCTGATAATCTTCTTCGTCAATCTTTTTCGCGATTTCTTCAGAAAAGCCGAGAGAGATCAAGAATTTCATGATGCTAGGCCTATAAAGTTTTTGCCAGGCACGAATATCGTCTGACTGGGGTAGTGGCTGGGGCCAATAATCACCGCCAAAAGCCAAGCCATATTTTTCTTTCATGCGCCAACAAAAATTAATCAATCCACCAAAAGAATCAGATAAAACACCATCAAAATCAAACAACACCGATTTAATCATCTTTTTGTTTCCTCCTGTTGTTAAAGTGCTCCAATGATTTTACTTTTTTTATTGATAAAAGTCAATATTTGATTATTGCTAAATAATCTGATAGTTTGATAATAAGTTCCTTAAACAACAACAGGAGAGTAGCTATGACACCAGAGATCACAATCAGAAACTATCGTTCTGAAGATTTTGAAAAAATAAAAGAATTATTGATTGAGGGTCAATTATTTCATCCTATTTCTGATGCTTCTGAATCTTTCAATAAAAAATCAAAGCACGACCCCGAGTCGCTAATCGTAGCCGAATTATCGGGACAGATAGTCGGTTTTATGATTATTATTTTTGATCCCTGGATGTCGTCTATTTATCGTTTGACTATTAGTAGTTCTTGTCGTCAGCGTGGAATTGGAACCTTATTGGTTCAAGAAGCAACAAATCGTTTGCGTGCTCGAGAAGCTAAGTTTTTTTGTTTTTTCGTAAATCCTGAAAATGACACGATGCTGAAATTTTGTGAAAAAAATGGTGTTCAATTGATAAACTTCGGCCCTTATTTTTATTTTGCTCAAATGTTGTAGTATTTTTTCTTTCGCCCCACCCTGGGGCTTTTTTTATTTGGTAGGTTGGTTGGTTTTGTGTTATAATGATTTTAATTGGATTAATTATGGATCAAAGAATTTATAATAATTTAGCCGGTGCTTCTGGTTATGGTAATGGCAATCATCAAAAAAATCGTTGGCGATTGATGTTTGCTTTTTCTTTAGTGTTATTGTTATTGTTTATAGCTGTCGCTTTGTTTGTAATTAATGAGCTTTATCAACGTCAGCAGATTGCTGAAAAATTACGCTTACAAAATCAACCAGAGGTTTTAATTGACCAGTCGTTAATGAATGAAATCAAAGAAAATCTTGGCGCCTCAACTACTACTTCCACCACCACACCAACCTCTACTTCAGTTGTTAAAAATCAGACCCGTCAAACAGCCGAAAAATTAGATCGGCCACAAAGTGGCAATCCGGAGGCGTCATTGGTTATAGTTGAATTCGGCGATTTTAATTGTCCGGTTTGCGCGCAAGCTTATTCTGCTATTAGAACTATAGCTAACAAATATTCTCAAGATGTATTGTTTATTTATCGGCAGTATCCGGTGATTGATGATAATTCAACTTTGTTGGCGCAGACCTCTTTGTGCGCTTGGAAACAAAATAAATTTTGGCAGTTTCATGACAAGATGTTTGCCGGCCAAAAACAAATAACCACTACCGATGATTTAAAAAAGATTCTTTTAAGTGCCGGCATTAATTTGTCACAATTAGAAACTTGTCTAAAAGATGAGGCGATTAATCAATTGGTGGTTGAAGATGTAGCCGATGCTTTGGATTTGGGTGTTAGGGGAACGCCGACATTTTTTATTAATGGTAGTAAGTTAGAGGGCAATGTGACTATTAGCGTTTGGGAAGAGATTATTAAAAAACACAAAGAACTCACTAAATAATTTTTTATGATTGAAATTAGAATTCATGGACGTGGTGGTCAAGGTTCGGTGACAATGGCTGAATTATTGGCTGAGTCCGCTTTTTATAACAAATTAGAATCTCAGGCCTTTCCTAATTTTGGCGTGGAGCGTCGTGGCGCTCCCGTAACTGCTTATGTTAGAATAGATGAAAAACCAATTAGGTTGCGTTCGCAAATTTATTCTCCCGATTATGTGGTTATTCAAGACGCTTCTTTGTTGACCGATGAAAAAATATTAGCTGACGTAAAAAGGGGGGCGACGGTGATTATTAATACTTCTAAATCTTTGAGTGATTATAAAATACCAACAGGTATTAGAATAATAATAATTGATGCTTTAGAAATAGCTCAAGAGGTTATTGGTAAGCCGATTATTAATACTGTTTTGTTGGGAGCTTTTGCCGGCGCAACCGGGATTATCAAATTAGCAGCTATTGAACGGGCAATTAAAGCAAGATTTTCTCAAGAGATTGCAGAAAAAAATATAAAAGCATCAAAAAGGGGTTTTGAGGTTATTGCTAATAATTAATTGATGATGAAATAATTATGAAAATGAAATTAACCGCTCAACCGGGCACTACCAAACAAATTAAAACTGGCAATTGGCGAGAACAGCATTATCCAGAAATTGATCATGAAAAATGTATTGGTTGTGGTATGTGTGATATGATTTGTCCGGAAGGCATTTGTTTTAAAACGGGAGAAAAAAATAAAGCAGGAAAATTTTTTTATGAAAAGGATTTGGATTATTGTAAGGGTTGTGGTTTGTGTGCCGAGGTTTGTCCGGTTAAAGCCATTACGATGCGAGAAGAGAAGAAATAAAATAGCTTAGTGTATGAAAAAAATATTAGAAGGATCGCGAGCAATCGCTGAAACAATTAAAAATATCGGAGTTGATGTGATTTCGGCTTATCCGATTACTCCTCAAACTCATATTGTTGAAGATTTGGCAAAATTTAAGGCCGATGGTCAAGCTGATTATGAATATGTCAGAGCCGAAAGCGAGTTCTCGGCTTTATCAATGTTGATTGGCGCTTCAGCGGCCGGAGCCAGAACTTATACCGCTACCTCATCGCAGGGATTATTATTAATGACGGAGGTTATTTTTAATGTTGCTGGTATGCGTTTACCAATCGTGATGACTGATGCTAATCGAGCTATTTCGGCACCGATTAATATTTGGAATGATCAGCAAGATGCGGTGACGATGCGTGATGCTGGTTGGATTATGCTTTATGGCGAAGATAATCAAGAAGTTTGTGATTTACATCTTTTGGCCTATAAGGTTGCTGAACAGTGTTTGTTGCCGGTCATGGTTAATTTAGACGGTTTTGTTCTGACACATACGGTTGAGCCGGTAGATATTGCCGATGCTAAATTGATTAAAAAATATTTACCGCCATTTAAGCCGACCGAAAAATTAGACCCTAAAAATCCCTTAACTTTCGGAGCTTTTGCGACGCCTCAACATTATTTTGAAATCAGACAAGAACTTCATGATGATTTGAAAAGTAGCAAAAAAATTATTGCTCAAGAAATGAAATTGTTTAAAAAAGTTTTCGGTCGTTCTTTGTCTTTAGTGGAATATTATGGCGATGCTCAAGCCGAGACCGTAATTGTGGCGATGGGTTCAGTTTTGGGAACCATTAAAGAAGCGGTTGATGAATTGTCGTTAGAGAAAGAAAAAGTAGCAGTAGTTAAAGTAGCTTGCCTCAGACCGTTTCCGGAAGTTGAATTATTGAAATTAATTGGCAAGAAAAAACGAATCATTGTCATAGACAAATCAATTTCTTTGGGTGAGGATGGTATTTTGGGAGGAGAATTAAAACGAGCTTTCTATGGTCATAGTGATGCTTTGATTACTAACGTTATTATGGGTTTGGGTGGTCGTGATATTACTAAAGATATGATCAAAAAAACTATTAATACCGTATTTAAAAAATTTGAAAGTTTAATTTTTGTCGGCAAATAATAATATGAAAAACAAAAAATATAAAGCACCATTATCTCATTTACTTAATCCGGGGCACAGCGCTTGTGCTGGTTGCGGTATGATTATCGCTTCTCGTTTATTGACTGATACTATTGGTCCCAATTCAGTCATGACGAATGCGACCGGTTGCAGTGAGGTGACAACCACGCAATATCCAATGACTAGTTTTAAAATTCCCTGGATTCATTCTTTGTTTGAAAATCCCGCTTGTTTGGCTTCAGGTATTGCTTCTGCTTTTAAAAAACAAGGCAAAGAAGATATTAATATTGTTGCGGTCGGTGGTGACGGTGCTACTTTTGATATTGGCATTGGTCATTTGTCTGGCATGTGGGAGCGCGGTGATAATGTTTTGTATGTTTGTTATGATAATGAGGCCTATCAAAATACCGGTTATCAAACTTCTGGTTCTACTCCTTTGTCAGCTAATACAACAACCGCTCCGGCCGGCAAAGCTTCTTTTGGCAATCCAACTCGTAAAAAAGATATGATTAAATTAGCTTTGGCGCATCATGTCAGTTATATTGCAACAGCATCCGTTGGTTATCCGGCTGATTTTGTTGCCAAAGTAAAAAAATCTTTAACCATCAAAGGTTCTAAATATATTCAGGTTTATGTTCCTTGTGTTCCGGGTTGGGGGATTGAACCGAAAGATACAGTGGCAGTTGCTAAGTCGGCAGTTCAGACCGGTTATTATCCGATTATTGAATATGTTGACGGTCAATTGACTAATAAAATGAAAATTAATAAACTTCAGCCGATTGAAGATTTTTTGCTTCCTCAAAAAAGATTCAAACACTTATTAAAACCGGAAGCATCAGAAGAATTAGCAAAGTGGCGCCAGTTATGTCAGGATAATATTAAAGAATTTGGATTGATTTAAAAAGAATAAAATCTAACCGTCGAAACGCTTTCGGCGGTTTTTTAAATTACTACTTGACCCATCTCAAAAAAAATGATATGCTTGATGCTGATATTATCAAAAATGCCTGATGATGATTTAGGTCGTTGGGTATAATCAAATAAATACAAGTTTATGGTCAAAGTGATCAAAGCGAAATCAGCTTGTTCTGCCACAATTAATGTGTGCGGTTCCCGAGTAAATAATCTAAAGAACGTCTCTTTAGAAATACCCAAAAACAAATTAGTGGTGATTACCGGTTTGTCGGGGTCGGGAAAATCTTCTTTGGCTTTTGATACTATTTATGCCGAGGGTCAGCGTCGTTATGCTGAATCACTCTCCTCTTATGCCAAGCAATTTTTGGATTTATTGGATAAGCCGGATGTCGATGCTTTAGAGGGCCTGACTCCAACTATTGCTATTGATCAAAAAAATGCTTCAGTCAATCCGCGTTCTACTGTTGGAACCATTACTGAGATTTATGATTATCTTCGTTTATTGTATGCCAAATTGGGAGTTGTTTATTGCCCCAAATGCGGTGAGCAATTAACCAAGCAAACCCCCGATCAGATTGTTGAACAATTAGCAAAATTACCTGAAAATCGTCGCCTTAAATTATTGGCGCCGGTTATTTTTAATAAAAAGGGAAGTCACACTAAAATCATTGAAAATTTATTGAAAGCTAATTACGAAATTTTTCGGATTGATGGCAGTTTTTATCAAGCCGACGAAATTAGCGGAGGTAAGTTAACGCTTGATAAAGATTTGGGCCATACGATTGAAGTTCAAGTTGATGATTTGCCAATTACTAAAGAAATTATCAACAAAGACAAAAAAGATGTTTCTTTTGCTCGTTTGCAAAAAGCTGTTTTGTTGGCTTTGGATTTAAGCAATGGTTTTGTTAATACGGTTGACGATTCCGGCCAAGAAAAAAAATTCAATTTATATTATGTTTGTTTGAAGTGCGGTGTGAGTATTAATGAAATAGAGCCACGCACTTTTTCTTTTAATTCGCCTTTTGGCGCTTGTCCCTCTTGTCGCGGTTTGGGATTAAAACTAAATCCTGATCGTGATTTAATTATTCCCAATAAACGATTGACTTTGGCTGAGGGGGCAATCAAGCCCTGGTCGCGTAATTTTGCCAGTCAAAATTCTAACATGAAGCTGTTAGAAAAAATCTCTGAGGTATATGGTTTTTCTCTTAATGTTCCGGTTGCTGAATTATCAGAAAAAATAATTAACTTATTGTTTGAAGGCGACGGTAATAGTTATTTGATTGAGGGCAAAGAAATGGTTTTTGATGGTTTGATTAAGTTTTTGGATGAAAAATATAATGACACTAAATCCGAATACCTACAAAAAACGCTTGAGGATTATATGCGAGTTTCTACTTGCTCGGCTTGCCACGGAACTCGTTTAAAAGCTGAAAGCTTGTCGGTTAAGATAGATAATTATAATATTGCTGAGCTAACTAACTTGTCAATTGATAAACTAAAGGAATTATTGGCGGGTTGGTCTAAAAAATGGAATGGCAGTCGCGAAGGCAAAATCTCAGCCCAAGTCCTGAAAGAAATAGAAAAGAAAATCAGTTATTTGGTTAATGTTGGCTTGGGTTATTTGACACTCTCAAGGTCAGCCAATACTTTGGCTGGCGGTGAATCCCAAAGAATCAGGTTAGCCACTCAAATCGGTTCCGGTTTAGAATCGGTTACTTATGTTTTAGATGAACCATCAATCGGTTTACATCCGAAAAATACTGAAAAATTAATTAATACTTTGAGGTTATTGAAAGAAAAAGGAAATTCAGTAATTGTAGTTGAACATGATGAACAAATTATGGAGTCGGCTGATTGGCTGATTGATGTCGGACCGGGTGCCGGCAGTTTGGGCGGTGAAATTGTGGCTCAAGGAACTTTTGCTGAGGTGAAAAAAAACAAAAAATCAATTACCGGACAATATCTTTCGGGACAGAAAAAAATAGAAGCCAGAAGTTGTTTGCGTGAAGGTAATGGTAAGGCGATTGAAATTATCGGCGCTTCTGAATTTAATTTGAAAAATATTAATGTTAAAATACCTTTAGGAAAGTTAGTGGTTATTACCGGCGTTTCTGGTTCCGGAAAATCAACTTTAATGAATGAAATTTTAGCTAAGGCATTATCTAACAAATTTTATCGCACTAAAGATTTGCCCGGCAAACATAAAGAAATCAAAGGATTGGATAATCTTGATAAAGTCATTAACATCGATCAATCGCCGATTGGCCGAACACCTCGTAGTAATCCCGCAACTTATACTGGAGTTTTTACTTATATCAGGGATTTGTTTGCTGAATTACCAGAAGCTAAAATTCGCGGATTTAAACAAGGGCATTTCTCTTTTAATGTTAAAGGTGGTGGCCGATGTGAAAATTGTGCCGGTGATGGTATGGTAAAAATTGAAATGCAATTTTTGTCTGATGTTTATATTGAGTGTGAGGAGTGTCATGGAAAAAGATATAATCGCGAGGCATTAGAAATCTATTATACTCCTAATTTTAAAGATTATCAGGGGCCGGGTAAAAATATTGCCGATATTTTAGATATGTCTGTTTCGGAGGCGAAAAAATTCTTTGCCGGTCAACCGCAAATCATGGATAAATTAGAAATTTTAGAACAAGTTGGTTTGGGTTATTTGCGTTTAGGTCAATCAGCCACCACTCTGTCTGGCGGTGAAGCACAAAGAGTCAAATTAGCAACCGAATTATCGCGTCGTCCAACTGGTAAAACTTTATATATTTTAGATGAGCCGACTACCGGTTTGCATTTTGATGATATTAAGAGATTACTTCAAGTTTTAAACAAATTAGTTGATAAGGATAATTCGGTTTTAATTATTGAACATAATTTAGAGGTCATAAAATCAGCTGATTGGATTATTGATTTGGGTCCCGATGGTGGTGATAATGGCGGATATCTGGTGGCTGAGGGTAGTCCTGATGCAGTAGCTAAAGTTAAAGAAAGCTATACCGGTCAGTATTTGAAAAAAAACCTAAACAAATAATTTTTTGTTAAATAATCAAGGGGCGGATAAAACCGCCTTTTTGAGTTGACTTTTTATGGTTTTTTGTTAAGATATCTCTGATATAAATAACAACTTTATGACTAAAGAAGAGGTTTTTAAACGTTTTAAAGAGGATGAAATCAAGTTTATCCAATTGCAATTCACTGATTTATTCGGGGTAGTTAAATCAGTAACCATACCGGTTGAAAGTTTTGGTGATTGTTTGAAATATGGCACCTGGTTTGATGGTTCATCAATTGAGGGTTTTTGTAGAATCGCCGAAAGCGACATGTATTTGAAACCGGATTTAA
>CAZYUN010000002.1:367-25218 GCA_964650755.1 uncultured Gammaproteobacteria bacterium | reverse complement strand
TATAGAATAACTTGTCGTGTAACATAAAAAGAGTTACAATATAGTTGTTAGATAATTAAAATTTAATATATCCCCATGCTTAACAGTTCATTAGACCTATTTTGGGTCGCATTGGCATTTGCCGTTCTTTGGATTGGCATTGCTACCGGTTTTGCTATTTTTTATTTCGCTATGACTATGCGAAATATTTGGCGAATTACCGAAAGTATCAAGAAAAAAGTTGAAGCCGTACAAAAAGTTGTTACTGCTTTCAGGGGCAAGGTAGAAAACACCGCCTCTTATGTTCCTCCTTTGATTGAGGGCATCACAAAAATTATTGAAGCGATCGCTGAAAAGAAAATGTCTAGCGAGCCAAAATCAAAATCTAAAAAAAGAAAATAACAGAAGATCGCGTTTTAACGCGGTTTTCTTTTTTAAAAAAATATGCTAACACAAATCGCTCTGTTGCCGATTTTCGGCTACCCCGCTATCATGTACGGCGGAATTTTTACTTTTGTTTTTATGATTTTTGCCTCCCTTATTGGTTGGTGCACCATGAATGGCAAATGTAAACTAAAAAATCCAATCAAATGGCACAAAGCTATGGCAATGATCGCTGTTTTATTGGGTTTGTTGCATGGAATTCTGGGACTATCGGTAATGATTGGATTCTAAATTCTTATCAAAATAACCGGCATTTGCTGGTTATTTTTTTATTTTGAAATATTTGACAAGAGATAAATCATAGTATAATCTCATTATGAGATGCATTTGAACCTTAAATTCTAAATCAACAAAAGAAAGGGTTGTGAGATGCGCTTAAGGGTGATTTGTCCGTTTAAGAACGGATCCGTCTGGCAAGAAATTTTCTCAACAGAGGTTATTCAAAGATTAAAGAATGGCCTGGAGATGAAATTCGTTTTATTAATTATTTCTAATCAAGATGTATCGTCCGAGGCAACTTTGTTGTTGGTTCTGGGTGATTTAGATAATAGTCACTATTCTATTTTAGACGGATCAATTTCAAAGCTCTTAGAAGAAAATGATGGTATAGCTCTTGCAAATTTTCAATCTAGGGGAGGAGGATATATTAGGATTATTGATGACTGTATAATATTTTATGGCCATTCCGAAGGTTGTGGAAATTATGATCGAGAACTTCTAAGTATAGTTGATGATAGTTGTTTTCTTGAATACTTTCAGGTCGGTGGAATCAATAAATAAATTTATTCCTTTCAATACTGGTCATTAACCCAGATAGAGATATGCATCACGTCCAATTATCCACTGCAATAGTTGCAGTGGATTTTATATTTGCTTTATTTTGGTTATTTTTGTATAATATACCCATATTTCATCACTAAAAATATGTCTCAAAAACCATCAACAGATCAAGATTTAAAATCCCCAGAAAGCACCTTGGATGAAAAAATAATGCGTTTAAAACGCTTAGAAAACATAAAATCATCAGGCCTCAACCCCTATCCCGAAAAATTTGATAAAACTCATAATTTAGTTGATGCCAAAACTGCCAAAGAGGGGACTCAAATAAAAACTGCCGGTCGTATTATGACTCGTCGCTCTATGGGCAAGATCGCTTTTTGTCATCTACAAGATTGGTCTGAAAAATGTCAAATAGTTTTAAATATTAATGAAATTGGTGAAGAAAAATTCAAATGGTTTGTTGATAATTTTGATATCGGTGATTTCATCGGCGTGACAGGCGAGATTTTTGTTACCAAAGCAGGGGAGACCTCAATTTTAGTTAAAGAATATCAATTTTTGGGCAAAGCATTATTGCCATTACCAGATAAGTTCCACGGATTAAAAGACACCGACACTATTTATCGTCAGAGATATTTGGATTTAATCATGAATGAGGAATCTAAAAAAAGATTCCAATTTCGCAGTGATTTCATTCGATCAATTCGTGAGTTTTATTGGCAAGAGAATTTTAGTGAGGTGGAAACTCCTACTTTTTTACATCAAGCGACCGGAGCTACTGCTACACCATATCAAACCCATAATAACGCTTTAGATATTGATTTGTTTTTGCGTATTTCCCACGAATTACCACTTAAAGAATTGATTGTTGGTGGAATGGAAAAGATTTTTGAGATTGGCAAGGCCTATCGCAATGAGGGCGTTGATCCTTCGCACTTGCCCGAGCATAGTCATTTAGAACATTATTGTGCTTATTGGAACTTTGAAGATAACATCAAATTTACTGAAAAAATGTTTGATTATATTTTTGACAAACTTGAACTTGAACGTAAAATTGAAATTGAAAATAGAGAAGGAAAAAAACAACTAGTTGATTTTACCACGCCCTGGCCAAGAGTTAATTTTATTGAACTCCTAAAACAAGACACCGGATTAGATATAATGAAATATTCCGATGCCAAAGAATTGTTGAAGGATATTAAGAAAAAGAAAATTGAATTTGAAGATATGGACGAGATGTCTTTGGCAGGATTGGTTGATAATTTATACAAAAAAGTCAGTCGACCAAAATTAGTTGGTCCGGTTATTTTATATCATTACCCAAAGTATCTTCAGCCACTAGCTCGTATCAATGATGAAGACAAAAATATCGTTGATCAATTCCAAATGGTGGTTAATGGTTGGGAAATAGTCAAGGCCTATTCGGAGTTAGTTGATCCAATTGATCAAAAAGAACGTTTTGATGGACAAAAATCAGCGAAAGCCGGAGGTGAGGCCGAAGTGATGGAAGGTGATGATGAGTTTATTACCTCTTTAGAACATGGCGCGCCACCGATTTCGGGCTGGGGTATGGGTATTGATCGTACTGTAGCAATTTTAACCGGACAGAGCAATTTAAGGGATGTGGTATTATTTCCATTATTGCGACCAAAAGAATAAATTAAAAATCTATGCAAAAAATTTGGTTAATTATTTTAATTTCTGCAATTTTAGTTGTTGGTATCGGCCTAGTTTCTATTCTCTTTTTAAGAGAATATTGGACGGGAAATCCTCAACAATGTTTTTCAAATTCAGAATGTAAAGATGGTTATAGTTGTGTTAGAGAAGATGGCGTAATGTCTAGTTTTTGTAAAAAAACTCCCGTTGAAAGCTCTCAAGTTAATCAGAACCAACAAACATCAGCAGATAACACTCAAAGCATCAAACAAGAAATAAATAAAACAACTTCCAATATGCCAGAAATGATTATTGATCAAAACAAAAGCTATATCGCTATCATGAAAACTACTGCCGGTGAGATAACCATAAAATTAAACACTAAAGAAACGCCAATTACTGTTAATAATTTTGTTTGGTTGGCCAAGAAAGGTTTTTATAATGAAGTTATTTTTCATCGCGTTATTAAAAGTTTTATGATTCAGGGTGGTGATCCAACCGGTACTGGTTCGGGTGGTCCGGGTTATCAATTTGATGATGAGCCCTTTGTTGGTGAATATGTTCGTGGAACTTTAGCCATGGCTAATGCCGGCCCTAATACTAACGGCAGTCAATTTTTTATTATGCACGCTGATGTGCCACTACAAAAGGATTATGTTATTTTTGGACAAGTTACTTCCGGATTAGAAACAGTTGACAAAATTGCTAACGCTCAAACAACTTTGGGTGGTGATGGTGCCATGTCAAAACCAATTGACCCGGTTAAAATTGTTTCTATAGAAATTACAGAAAAATAAATAATAAAAAAAATAAAATAAAATTATGAAAAAAACATTATTATTAACTGTTTCTTTGTTGGTGGCAGTTATCGTTTTATCTGGTTGTGGTTCTAAAAAAGAAAACAAGGTTGGAGTGGGGGATGTGGCCAATACTTATGGGGCAGCTCAAGAATTGCATGATGATCTTAATAATGCCGATAAAATTGACTCAGAGAGTAATGTGGAAAATATTTATACTATCATGAATTACCAAGGTAGTGAATCTAAAGAAGCCATAAAAGATGCTATTAGAAGTGGTTTAGGTGATGGTAAAAATCAAGGCGAATTAAACAAAGAATTAATTCTAAAACAAGAATACGGCACCGCTTATATGTTGGGTTATTCTTTTGGTTGTCAGGCAGTCACTAAAGACGAAAAAAAGTGTAATGATGATATGGGCGAAAAATATCAAGTGATTTTAATGGAAGGATTAAATAAAGAATTCCAAATGCCAGTAATTGAACAATAATTGTGTGCATCATTTAATCAGTTAATTTAATAATATGTTGGATTTAAAAATTATCAGAGAAAATCCCGATCAAATCAAACAAAATTGCAAAAATAGATTGGTGGAAGTTGATATTGATCGTTTGTTGGTTTTAGATGAACAAAGAAGGGGATTAGTCGCTCAAATTGATCAATTAAGATCAGAGCGCAACGCTTCTAGCAAAACCAAGCCAACTCCTGAAATTATTGAAAAAATGAAAAGCGTTGGCGAAGAAATTAAATCATTAGAGGCCCAAATTGAACCATTAGAAAATGAACTAAGAGATTTATGGTTGAGAGTTCCAAATTTAACTCACACTGAGGTAGTCATAAGTCAAAATGAAGACGACAATCCTATTCTTGAAGTAGTGAAAGAACCGCAATCATTTAATTTTGAGCCATTAGACCATGTTCAATTAGGAGAAAAAATGGATTTAATTGATTTTGATCGTGCTACAAAAGTTGCTGGAGCTAAATTTTATTATCTCAAAAATGAATTGGCAATTTTGGAGTTTGCTTTAATTCAATATGCTTTAGAAACCGTGCGTCAACATGGTTTTGTGCCTGTTACTACCCCGGATTTAGCAAAACGCGAAGTTTTAGAGGGCTTGGGTTTTAATCCGCGTGGTGAATCAACTCAGGTTTATAATATTGAAAACTCTGACTTATCGCTTATTGGTACCGCTGAAATATCTATGGGTGGTTATCATATGAATGAAGTTTTAGAAGAAAGTGAATTGCCAAAAAAATATGTTGCTGTTAGCCATTGCTTTCGCACTGAAGCTGGTTCTTATTCCAAATTCAGCAAGGGCATGTTCCGCGTTCATCAATTTACTAAAATAGAAATGTTTCAATATGTCACGCCGGACAATTCAGAATCAGCCCATTTGGAGCTTTTGGCTATTGAAAAAGAAATTTTTAGTGGTTTAGAGATACCTTTTAGGGTTATTGATCATTGTACTGCTGATTTGGGTGGCCCGGCTTTTAGAACCTATGATTTAGAGGCTTGGATGCCCGGCAAGCCCTCAAAAGATGGTGAAATGTTGGGTGATTGGGCAGAAATTACCTCTACTTCAAATTGCACCGATTATCAAGCTCGTGGACTCAATATCAAATACAAAGCAAAAGATGGAAAAATTGATTATTTACACATGCTTAATGGCACCGCTATTGCTATTGGTCGTGCGATGATAGCTATTATAGAAAACAATCAACAGGCCGATGGTTCAATTTTAATTCCCAAGGCCCTACAAAAATATTGTGGCTTTGAAAAGATAGCTCGCTAAAGAGATTGAGCATGGTCGCAATCTTAGCGTTGGTTAAATTAAATCAATTTTAAATTGATAAAATGGTTACTGATTATTCTTATCAGGGGCGCAAACATATCAAAAGGGATTATTATAACAAAACATTCAAAAATCCTTATTTCAACAAAGAAACCCCATTAGGTAAAAAATTTAATACTAAATTATATATACAGGTTTTGACTGTTTTGTTTTTAGTTTATATTATTATTTATAGCGATTTATTTAAGGTTCAAAATATTGAAATTGTCGGCAACGATTTGATTCCGGCTGAAGAAATTAAAAACATTGCCGAACAGGAGGTTTATCGTTGGAAATTATTTTTGTTTCCGGGTAGGAATTTAATTTTTGTTAATTCCAAAAAAATAGAAAAAAAACTCTCAGAAAAATATTCTTTTGAGGAGCTCAAAATCAATAAGGGTTGGCAAAAACTAACTATAAACATTAAAGAAAAGCCGGCTAATATCATTATTAATAATAGTAAAAATTATTTTTTTGTTGATGCATCCGGGGTGGTAATTAAAGAATTGAGCGTTGAAGAGACCAATAATTACTTAAATAAATTTCCAATGGTTGAATTAAATCAGGATTTGACTATTGGTAGTTCTGTTGTTTCTTCTCGAATGGTTAATTATATTTTAGAATTAGATGCGGGTCTTAAAAATTCTAAATACAAGGTAAAAAAATATTCTATTAACGAAGTTGATCAGATTGTTGTTTATATGGAAGGGGAGTGGCGTGCCTTTTTTTCGGTTAACACCTCAATCTCCGCCTCATTAGATAATTTAAGAGTTGTTTTGGATCAACGCATCAAAGGTAAAAAATTTGAATATGTTGATTTGCGTTTAATGGATCGAGTTATTTATTTTCCGGAATAAAAATAATTATCAATTGGGGACAGTATATAATTTTTAAGTTGAGATACTTAATGATGGGTTGGTTGGTTTTGTTGATGATTTGCTTGTTTGTGGATAAGTATGTATAATATATCTATCGTGTCGTATAAGATTGATTAAAAGAACCGCAGGGCTATAAAATAACTATATATTATGAAACAATCAGATATAGCTATCATCAAACATATACCAAGATTTTTGGAATATATTGAGGTAGAAAAGGGTTTGAGCCCCACTACTTCTAAAAATTACCACAATTTCTTATTAGTATTCATTGATTGGCTCAAAATTCAAAAATTAGAGGGTTTGAGGCCTCATCAGCTATCAACAGACCATATTTGGGATTATCGCCTTTATTTATCAAGAAAAAAGGATGGTGACCAATTCATCAAAAAGACAACTCAAAGCTACTATTTGATCGCTTTAAGGGCTTTATTAAACTATTTTGCTGACCAAGATATTATTAGTTTGCCGGCAGAAAAAATTAAATTACCAAAGTTAACTGAAAAAGATAAAAAAATAAAATTTTTAAAAATTGAACAAATAGAAAAACTTTTAGCTACCCCAGACACCTCTAATCCAGCTGGTTTGCGCGATAGGGCAATTTTAGAGATCCTCTTCTCTACTGGTATGCGTGTCTCTGAGCTTGTGTCGCTTAATATAAATCAATTTGATAAAAATTCTTTAATAAAAAATAAGTTTACAGATCAAGAATTGAGTATACCTGGAAAGGGTGGCTCAATTAGAACTATTTATTTTTCTAATCGAGCATTAAAATGGCTATCAGCTTATATAAAAACCAGAGACGATCTCTATACTCCCCTTTTTATCAATTATAATCCAATTAAAAATGAAAATGATGAGCATCGTTTAACGACTCGTTCAGTAGAAAGATTAGTAAAAAAATACAACATGATGGCTGGTTTACCGGTTGATACCACACCACACACCTTGCGCCACAGTTATGCCACCGATTTATTAGAGCAAGGAGCTGATTTAAGATCAGTTCAGGAATTATTGGGGCATAAAAATATAGTAACAACTCAAATCTATACTCATGTTACTAATCCTCATTTAAAAGACATTCATAGAAAATTTCATAGTGGGCGAAAATAAGGACAATAAGAAAAATAAAACTCCGCAAATATTGCGGAGTTTTATTTTTTTAAAATTAATCCTCATCTTCCTCGTCATCCCAATCTTCATCCTCACTCTCTTCATCATCATCAGAATAATCTTCGTCTTCTTCTTCCTCGTTGTAGTCATCAATCATGTTGCTACAACCGCAAGAACAATCCGGTTGGCAGGCGCAACAATGAAAGCATAGGGAGGGATCACAGGAACAATGGCTGTCTGCATCCATTGGCATACCACATTTGACGCATGTTTCCATATTATTTTTTAAATTTCTTATTTTCAACCCTTAAGATGGGTTGTTATTTATATTATAACAAAAAATAAAATAAAATAAAGTGACTTTTATGGCAAATAATTCAAGGGATTAACTGGTATTCCATTGGCTCTAACCTCAAAATGCAGGTGAGGTCCCGAGGAAAATCCGGTATTGCCCGAATAGCCGATTAACTCTCCCCTACCAATATATTGATCTTGAGCCACGTTTACTGATTTTAAGTGAGCGTAGAGGGTGGTAATATTGCCACCATGAATAATCATTATATAATTACCATACCATTTAGTGCCTAAAGCCACCTTTGCAACATAACCGGCCTCAGCTGCTTTAACCGGGGTTCCTTGAGGTATGCCCAAATCAATACCTGAGTGTTCAAAAAGATTGCGATAAGGGTATGTTGGATCATAAAAGGTGGCGGTAATTCGGCGTGAAGTTGTTGGCCACACCAAAACAGCATTAGATAAGGAATTAAACTTCTCTTTGTCACCCTTTTTGGCTAACGCCTCACGTAATTTTTTTTCTAAAGAAGCAACTTGAGCATTGGCCGCCGCCTGTTCTTTTTTGAGATCATCAACTAATAATTGGAATTTTTTTTCTGATTTTTGAGTAGCGGTTACGAGCTTATTTTTATCACCCTTTTGACGGCCTAAGATATCTTTAGTGGATTCAAGTTTGTTTAAAATTTCGCTCAAAGATTCTTTTTCGACAGCTAATTTTTTATTTTCTTCGTTAAATTTTTCTTTTGATTCTTTTAGTTTATTAACTGTTTTTTGAAGATTTTTTTGCAGATCGGCTGAGTATTTAACTTGATCAAAAAAATTAGAGAAAGATTCATTAGCCAAAAGAATCGCTAAATAATCTTGATCGTCATAACGTGACATTAATCTGATAATTTGCCCCAATTTATCTTTTTCTAGGTCTGTTTGATTTTCAATCTCTTTGATTAAGCTGTTGGTTTGATCGATTTTCAGTTGCAATTCTTTCGCCTCCTCTTCTTTGAGCTGAAGTTCTAAATCGGTTTTGCCTATCTGATTATCAATAATACTGATTTGATTTTTTAAACTCAATGCTTGTTGGCGATTGCTATTGATACTGTTTTTATATTCCTCTATTTTTTTGGTTAATTCTTCTATTTTACTTCTTTGCTGGTCTATTTGCTTATTTAAATCATCAACTGAAATATCATCAGAAGCCCAAGCCACAACAACAAAAGAAAAAAATGCTACAACCACCAAACAAGTGATTGAAACAATTAGTAAATAATTTTTTGTAATTAACTTATTCATAGCTATATTATAGCATTTTTATTATTTAATTAAAATACCAAAATTAACTTAATCTATCTATGGCTTTTTTAATTCTGTTAATACTCGCTGTTTGACCCAGAATATCAGCCACCTCAAATGGTGTTGGCGATTTTTCTTGTCCCGTTAAGGCAACTCTTAATGGCCAAAGAACCTCACCATTGCTAAAATTGGCACCCTTTATTTCTTTAATCAGCAATTCTTCTAAAGAAGCGGTATCCCATTTTTGGCAATTCATTAAAATATCAGACAGCCACTTAAGGCGTTCTTTGGTGGTATTGGAATCTGATTTTTTCCAAATTAATAATTCTGTCGGATAATCAATTTCTTTAAATAAGAATTCAATCCCCTGACCCACCTCACTAATACTATTAACCCGATTTTTTTCTATCATTGATATCTTCTCAAGTTCTTGAGAATCAAGGTCTCTGTCGGCAATCTTTTTTAGGTAGGGCTGAGCTAACTGAACAAATTTTTTGTTCGGCATTTTTTTGATATATTCGCCATTCATCCAATCTAATTTTTTTATATCAAAAACAGCTCCCGCTTTGTGTATTTTCTCAAATGAAAATTCTTTAATTAATTCCGCTAAAGAAAAAATCTCTTGTTCAGTGCCCGGGTTCCAGCCCAACAGGGCAACATAATTAATAAGAGCTTCCGGCAAATATCCTTTCTGACGATAATCCTCAACTGCCACATCACCTTGTCTTTTTGATAATTTGGTCTTATCGGGGTTTAAAATTAACGGCAAATGAGCATATTGAGGCGCATTCCAACCAAAAAAACCAAAAAGCAAAAGATGTTTTGGAGTTGATGGTAGCCACTCATCGCCCCTAATAACTAATGATGTTTTCATTAAGTGATCATCTACAACATGAGCCAAATGATAGGTAGGAAAACCGTCAGCTTTAATTAAAATTTGATCATCTATATCTTTGGTGGCAAACTTAATTTCACCACGAACCAAATCATTAAAAGTTATTTCTTGATTTTCCGGCACTCTCAATCTAATAACTGATTTGCTTCCGGATTTTAATTTTTTTTCAATCTCGTCAGTTGAAAGATTGCGACAATGACCATCATAACGAGTCGGTATTTTTTTTGCCTCTTGATCCTTTCGTAACTCCTCTAATCTTTCAGATGAGCAAAAACAATGATAAGCGTGACCGGTAGCAACTAATTGGTCGGCGTATTTTTGATATATTTTTAAACGTTTGGATTGAATATAGGGGCCATATAATCCCCTTTCTTTTATCTTGTCTTTACTACTTTGAATTATCCCTTCGTCCGGTTTCAATCCCGCCCAAGTTAAGGATTCAATCAAATTAGCAACTGCCTCGGGAATCTCTCGACTACGATCAGTATCTTCAATTCTTAAATAAAATTTCCCCTTATTTTTCTTAGCCCACAAATAAGCATACAAAGCGGTTCTTAAGCCACCAATATGCAAATAACCGGTTGGTGATGGCGCAAATCTAGTTCGAACCTTATTGCGTTGTAACAATTTAAACATAAAATTATTTTTTAAATCCTTTTATTTTTTCTTTTATAACAATCAAACTAAAAATTATAGTCGCGTTCCAAATCCTGACGATTCTTTTTGGTTCCTGAATTAACCTATACAACCATTCTAAACCAATTTGACGAATTAATTTTGGTGCGCGTCTTATTTTTCCAGACAAAAAATCAAAAGTCCCGCCAACTCCTATTGCTACTTTTATGTTTGGCAATAAGTGTAGATTATTTTTCAACCAAACCTCCTGCTTAACTTGGCCAAAGGCGACTAATAATAAATTAGCTCCGCTGTTTTTTATTTGTTCAATGATCTCTTCTTGTTGAGGTAGTTGATGGGCGTCGTTCATTATTCCCCCGCCACAATAACCAACAATATTATGCTGAACAAATTTCTTGTTCAATTCTTCTAAAACATCGTCAGTTGACCCCAATAAAAACAATTTACAATCCCTGTGCTGAAGTAATTTCAAAGACAAATCAGCCCCCGTTACCCTAGGGACTATAATGCCACCGAGTAATAGTCCAGCCAATTTCAAACCAAAACCATCACAAGTAGCCAAATCAGCCGTTTGTAAAATTTTTAAAAAATGTTGATTATTTTTCGCTAATACTAAAAACTCGGGATTAACTGTCACAATCATTTTTTGTTGCTCACCCCACAGCCAATCACCAATCAATTGAATGGTTTGTTGTTTATTCAATAAACTGATATTAATCCCCATGATTTCAAATTTTTTTGACATACAAATTAATAACTTATAACCATATCTAAAGCCGAACCGCCACTTATCATATTATCATAAATAGAAATTGCCCCAGAGATGTTGTTTTTAGAAAAAATCAAATTCCAATCATAATCATCGATTTTTTCTGTTATTTGAAAACCGGTTGATAATAATTGATTTTTATAATATTCAAATAATTCTTTTTTATCTTTGGAAATACCATCCCAAGAAGCAAACACCGTTTTTGTTTTATCTTGTGCCAATTCACTATCTATAGTTGTTTTTAATTCATTGATGGTTGGTTGAGCTTTTTCATTTTCTGCTAAAATTCTCGTTTTTAAATTTGGAGATAAATATGACCACAAGGGAGATATTAGCCACTCAGGCAATGCTTTAATGATTTGCGTTGTCTTAATCTTATCTGCCTTTTCTTGAATTGAAATATTAGCTATTTCGGGTTTATATAAATTAATAATTGAGGGAAAATCACTGGGTAGGGCGTCTACTTGCTGGATAATAGGTTTAAAAAAATTCAAAACAAGCCACAAAACAATTAAAACGACTACTAAAAAAGCGAGAATTGAACAACCGCAAGATTTTAATAATCTAAAACCAAAAAAAGATGAATGCCCCGTTTTTGATCTCCGTTGTTTTTTTTGATCAAAATCTATATTTTTTTCGGAGTTTTTTGTTTCTTTGGTCTCATCGTCCAGCTCTTCTTCAAAATCCGACTGGTGATGTATTGATTTTGGAGTTTTTTGTGGCTCTTTCTCGTATTCTGAATTTGTTTCTTTAATATTGATTCTCATATATTATTAACATCATAATAACACAAAAAAAAGGCATTTTCAATAAACTTTTCATTAAAATTAATTTGTGTTATAATTAAGGGGTTAAACTCGTTTTATTTGTAGGTTGGCGGGTTTTAAATATAAATAAAAAACAAAACATCATGAAACAACATTTTTTTAATTTTTTCTTGCTTTTTGCTTTATTTTTGACACCAATTACTGTTTTAGGAGCCGAATTTGATCCCTCCTATCTGATTTCCGATTCTGAAATTTTAAATTTTAAATCAATGTCAGAAAATGATATCGTTAATTTTTTAAATAAACGATCCGGTAGTTTGTCTAATTATATTACTTTTGACAAAGAAAATAACCCCAAAACCGCTTCCCAAGCTTTTTATGAAGTAGCTCAACGTTGGTTAATTAATCCTAAATATTTATTAGTATTAGTTCAAAAAGAACAAAGTTTATTAGAAACCGCTAATCCAACCCAAAAACAATATGATTGGGCGACTGGATATGGTGTTTGCGATAATTGTTCTATGGATGACCCCAATATTCAACGTTTCAGAGGTTTTTATCGACAGATCAATTCAGCTGCCGCTCAAACCAAATATTACATGGATAATATTAAAGAATTTAATTTTCAACCAAATAAAACCTATAATATTGATGGCCAAAGTGTGACCATTAAAAACACTGCGACTGCCGGCCTATATAACTACACCCCGCATATCCATGGCAATAAAGTTTTTTGGAATTTGTGGAATAAATATTTTGGAAAGAAATGGCCCGACGGATCATTGCTTCAGGCCGATGATGGTAATAATGTTTATTATATTGAAAATGGACTTAAAAGATTAGTGGTTTCAAAAGCAGTTTTAGCTTCCCGCTTTGATGCTAAAAAAATCATTGAGGTGTCCCAATCTGATTTGGATTCTTATGATAGTGGCCCAGATGTTAAATATCTTAATTTCTCATTGTTGCAAGACATTTCCAGTAAAGAAATTTTTATGGTCATAGATGATTACAAGAGAAAATTCAGTGACAATACTTTAATGCAAAAATTAGGTTTTAATGAAGATGATTTAACCTCAGTTTCTTCGGCCGATTTGGTATTATATAAAAATGGTCCAGATATCACTCAATATACTTATTACCCAACAGGAGTTATTTTACAGGACTCTAAAGCCACTAAATCTTATGATAAATTGTATTATGTAATCAGTGGCCAAAAGCGACCAATTTTAAATAAAGAAATTTTTGATGCTAATTTTACCGGCTTTAAAATATCCAAAGCGACATCAGCTGAATTAGATGTATTTTTAACTGGTCCCAATATGACTTTGCCTGATGGCTGGTTAATCAAGAATAAAACTAGTAATACGGTATTTGTTATTTCTAAAGGTAAAAAAATGCCAATTTTTAATGGCCGAGTTTTCGCTAATATGAACTATAAATCAACTAATATAAAAATCGTCAGCGACCAAACTTTAGATTTACATGAGTTGGGTCAAACTGTTACTGGAGATTGGTAATCAACAAAAAATATGTCTTTAGTTTTTGCGTCTTTTACGCCACATCCGCCGATTTTAATACCTAATGTCGGCAAAGAACACTCTAATATTTTAGACAAAACAAAACAAGCTTTAGAGCTATTAGAGCAAGAATTATATTCGGCTAAACCCGATGTTTTGTTTGTAATTTCACCTCACGGAGAATTACACCATTCTTATTTTACGGTTAATTTATCGCATGAATTCAAAGCTGATTTTGAAATTTTTGGTGATTTAGAAACCGAATTAAAGTTTATTGGCGAAACTATAATTTTTTCCAGTTGCAAAGAAGATATTAATAGCCGAGTACCACTCAATATTATTTCTCAAAAAGAATTAGATCACGGTATTTCTGTCCCTTTGTTTTATTTATTAAAACACTTGCCACAATTACCAATTGTACCAATATATTTTTCAATGCTTGATTCTCATGCTCATTATGAATTTGGACGCGCCCTCAAAGATTTAATTCTAAAGTCAGACAAAAGAATCGCAGTAATTGCCTCTGGCGATTTATCTCACGCCCTATCTAATGATTCCCCTGCGCCTTTCCATCCGGATGGAAAAATTTTTGATGACAAAGTTATTAAAGCGGTAGAAACAGAAAAATTATCAGAACTAATGTCTTTAGATCCAAAATTAATTGATAATGCCAATGAATGTGGTCTGAAATCATTAATGATTTTGGCTGGCATTTTATCTGATATGAAGTTTAGGTCAAAAATTTTAAATTATGAAAATCCTTTAGGTATCGGCTATTTAACAGCTCAGATGATTTTAGATTAATCCTGTTTAACATCGTCTGTATTTGTGGTTTTGTTTTGATTTTTGTCTAAATCACTAATTACTTTAAAAAAATATTTCCAACGCTCTCCAACCTTGCATAGCTCTTTGGTTTCGTTGAGCGCTTTATCTATTTTTTCTCTGCTATTTTCTTTGCAAATTTTAAAAACCGAATTTCTTTTGAAATTAGGAACACCCAACTCTCTAATAATATTTAAAGCCAAATCTTGCCACTCATAAGCCGGTGGCTTGATGGTTGGTTTTTTAATATTAAAAATATCCCCTATTTTTTGTGGTCCTTTGGTTGTTTCCATATGATTTTTGTTTCCTAAATTATAACAAAAAAACGATCTTTATTAAATCTTGACTTTTTTATATAAATATGATATAATAGGAATCATGCTATTTATTAAAATATTTATTATATGCTTAATATAACTACTATTCCCAATCCCCTTTTGCGTCAAAAATCCTTAGTCATTAAAGAACCTTTAGCGCAAGAAATTCAGGATTTATTGCCAGAAATGATCGAAACCATGATTAAAAAAGATGGCGTTGGTTTGGCTGCGCCTCAAATTGGTTTAAATATCCGATTAATTGTTGTCCGTCACAAAGATAACGATATAGTCATGATTAATCCCGAGATTCTCAAAAAATCATTATTCAAAGAATGGGATGAGGAGGGTTGTCTTTCTGTTCCCGGAGTATTTGGACAAGTTAAACGTCACAAAAAACTTACTGTTCGTTATTTAGACGGTGATGGAAAATCACAACAACTTGAAGCTGAGGGGTTTTTTGCTAGAGTCATTCAACACGAAGTTGATCATTTAAACGGCGTTTTATTTATTGATAAAGCCAAAGATTTAAGAGAAGAAACCAATGAGTAATTTTACTCGACCAATTAAAACAATTTTTGCCGGCACTCCGGAATTTGCCAAACCCTACTTATTGGCATTATTAAGCGATTCTGATTTTGATGTTATGGGAATCATAACTCAAACTGACAAGCCACTGGGACGCTCTCAAGAGCTAACAATGCCCATCATTAAACAAGTAGCATTAGATTATTCCCTAAAAATTTGGCAACCCGAAATCCTAAAAATATCAGATAATATTATTGACGAGATTAGTTCCCTAAAACCAGATATTTTGGTGGTTGTCGCTTATGGTCAAATTATACCAAAAAAACTTTTAGATATTTTTGAAAAAGGTTGTTTTAATGTTCATCCCTCATTATTGCCACTCTATCGTGGTGCTTCACCGATTCAAAACGCTTTACTTAATGGCGATTCAGAAACCGGTATTACTATTATGTTAATGGATGAAAAAATGGATCATGGCGATATTCTGGCGGTTAAAAAAATCAATTTAACGGGAGAAGAAACTAATGAATCCCTACATCATGATTTGGCGCTTGATGGCGCTCCACTACTACTTAAAACTATCAAAGATTATTGCTTGGGTAATTTAAAAAGCCAGCCACAAGATGACTCTTTGGCCACTTTTTGTAAATTAATTAAAAAAGATGATGGTCGAATTAATTGGTCTTTGTCGGCTAAAAAAATCAAAGACCAAATCAATGCCCTACATCCTTGGCCAGGCACTTGGACAACACTTTCCGGTCAGCGCTTAAAAATATTTCCGCCGGTTAAAATTATTGATAAACATGGTTCGCTCGGCTTGGCTGAATTGATTGATAATGAAATGATTGTTTATTGCGGTCAAGAAGCTTTAATAATTGAAAAACTTCAATTATCCGGCAAAAACCCGACTTCAGCTCAAGATTTTTTTAGAGGTCAGAAACAAGCAATCAAATTTGAGTAATTATCATTTTCATAATCATCAAACAAAAACACCAGCAAGTTGAGCTGGCGTTTTTGTTTTATATTTTTTTAAGTATTCATTCAATAATCAAAACATTAAGTTAGTTGAGGTTTATCTAATCGATAACCAATATAAACCCCACAAACACCGATTAACAGCCAACCAATGCCCAATGGATGGTTTAAATAAGGCGTGAGGGCATGAATCATACATAAAATAATAACACTCATTATCAGCCAATAATTTTTTTTATCTTCTTTAAACAAACGCCACGCTAGAGACAAAATAAAAAATATTGCCAAAAGTTGCGCCAAAAATCCCATTAGGCCAAATTTTAATAACCAATCAAGGTAACCTAATTCTAATGCATCGGTCGTATACCAACCATCAGGATTATTTTCATTTTTAATTCTTGGATCACTTGATTGATAGGTTATGGTTTTATTAAATCCCCAACCCCAGATTGGTTGTTGTTTGATGGCCTCTAATGCTGGCATAATTTGAGCTCCACGGCTTGAAACGCCCGCCTCAGCATTACCCTCATTAAGACGCGAATAAAAAAGATTGATTTGAAAATCACCAATAATTAAATTAAGCGAAAAATGAGCCAACAATAATAACAAAGGCAAACCAACTACTAAGTAAATGAGTTGTTTTTTAGTTTTTAAGCCAACAACAATAACGACTCCAAATATAAACAAAACAAGCGAGCCCAAGCCAACCAACCAAAAAGTCCTTGATTGAGAAATAAGCAACGCCAACAAATTCAGCCACAATAAAATAATTAAAAATATTTTTTGACGATTGCTGACAAAAGTATTAAAAAATAATATAGATAAAATGATAATTATAGCTAACAAGCAATAAATATGCGATTGAAAAAATATCCTATACAAAGGTTCAGTAATCAAAGAAATCTCGCCAATTCTGGTATCGCGCAAAAAATTATAATAAACATCATGAAGTATCGCCCACCCTCGAGCAAAAAATAGCAAAGACCAAATAGTTTTTAATGACAAAAAAAGCGAACCCGATAAAATAATCTTAACAACATTTTCAAATTTAACGCCGACTAATAACACTGGAATTAGTATCAACCAATATAGATAACCGTTAGCATCATTAAAAATCCCCAGAACCGGCCTTTGATAATACAATCCCAATCCTCCGGCTAACAATAACGAAAAACACAAAGGTATCAGCCACAAAAGCTTTTGTTGATTAATTATTTTTAACTTAAGAGAATGAAAAATATTTTGATTATTCCGCCATTTTTTTAGTACATTGTTAAAAACAAATACCATGCTGGCGCTCATTATAGCCACAAACAAAACCAAGCGAAGAGAAATTCTTTGGCCAAAATAATCAGCAAAAAACCAATAGCCCAATCCCCCAACCACCAACTCCAATAAAGCCAACAATAAGCCCAAGCGTAATGATTTTAGTGATAATGAGAAAAAAACAACAAACAATAACATCAAAAAAATCTGCTTGACGCTATTATCAGAAACAAAAACCAACCAAGAAAGCAACTCAAAAACAAATAAGCCAAAAACAATCAGCCAGAAATTGCGATCAATTATATTTTTCATAAATTAAATAGCGATTTTTTTAGCGATAATCCCTAAAAATGTTTTTAATAAAATATTTAAAAGCGCTTTGAAAGAATCTGAATTGGTTAGTTACTAAAGTTTGTTGAGCGAAACTGCGACCACCATGATGAATAATAGAAATTTGAGGATTATAAAAAATTTTAAATCCGGCATTCTTAACCCTCCGACATAAATCAACCTCTTCAAACCAAATGAAAAAACGCTCATCAAAACCTTTTAAACGCAAAATTAATTGACGTGGCGCCAACATAAAAGCACCCATAATCTGCTCCGCCTCTTGTAGTTTTGAATAATCAAAATCAATAGCCAAATAACGTTCAATCATTTTTAAATTTGGTATAATTTTTGGTAACTTAAACAACAGTGCTAAAATTACTCCGATGGTTGGCAAACGACGCACTGACGGCTGAAAGGAACCATCAGCAAAAGTCATTTTGGGACCCAACAAACCGCAATCAGGATTTTTTTTCATAAAATCCAAGCTAAGCATCAAAGTATCCGCTTGAATTTCAGTATCAGGATTTAAAAATAAAACATAATCCCCCGTTGCTTGTTTGAGGCCAAGATTATTAGCTTTAGCAAAACCAAGATTTTGATCACTAAAAATTAATTTGATATTATCTTGTTGAAAATAATCTTTTAACATTTGTGGTGTGCCATCAGTTGAGGCGTTATCAATAACAATAATTTCAAAACTAACTCCTCGCGAAGTCAAAACACTCTCCAAACATTTTTTAAGGAGATCTTTAACTTGCCAAGAAACAATAATAATTGAAATATCCATAAAGGTTTAATAATACTTTTATTTTCTCATAAAAATTGACTAAAATCAAACCGCTTCGGCTAATTGGCCGAAGCGGTTATCTGAAATAAATCAAGTAAAAATTAAATTTTTTCAATTTGAATCTCGGTTTGGAATTGCTTGTGACCAAAACCCTTGCTTTGTCTGGTTTTTCTTTTGTATTTAACGCCAGTAACTTTTCTGGTTCTGGTTTGTCTGACAACGGTTGCTTTGACTTTGGTTTCTAATTGAGGTTCACCCAATTTAACCTGATCACCATCAGCTATCAGTAAAGCATCTAATTCAACTGAAGCACCGGCCTCAACTGCGAGCTTTTCTACTTTTAATTTATCATTTTCTTTGACCACGTATTGTTTTCCGCCGGTCTTGATTACTGCTATTTTTGCCATATTATGATATTTGACTTAATTACTTAATTATTTTAGCTGAAAATTATCTTTTTGTCAATCTTTGTGGGTAAAAATACCCCTGTTGATAAGTGTCTTGACAAAATAATAAATATATGCTATAATTATAAAATACCATTTTTATTAAAAATACCAATATTTTCTCGTATTTTAAATAAAATTACATATTTAGATAGCACTAAAGATAACATAAAAAATCATCAACAACCATCTAAAAACCGCCCTAATTCCTCTTAGAGCGGTTTTTATTATGTATTCACTTAAGTTAAATTAACGTTTAAAGGTCTTATCAAGCAAATTCCAATCAACCAACAAAGCAGAAGCAATGAAAATAGAAGAATAAGTACCAATAAAAATACCAAACAATAAAGCTAAAGAAAAGTATTTAATACTGGCCCCACCCAATAAAAATAAAGCAGTCAAAACAATCATAGTAGTCAAAGTGGTGTTAATTGATCTGGTCATCGTTTGATTGATTGAATCATTAACAACCTCTTCAAATTTTCCGGAATAAAACTTTCCTAAATTTTCTCTGGTACGATCAAAGACAACGATAGTATCATGAACTGAAAATCCCATAATGGTTAGCAGTGCGGTAATAAACAAAGCATCAACCTCAATGCCGAAAAAATGACCCAACAAAGAAAATAAACCAATCGTAATAATAACATCATGAGCCAAAGCAATAATAGCTGAAATTCCATACTTCCAAGAAACTACGGGCTTTGATATTTTACGAAAAGAATAAGCTATATAAGCAATAATTGCCAAAGAAGCGATCACAATCGCCAACCAAGATTTTTGTTTTAATTCTTTGCCAATAATCGGACCGATTGACTCAAAACGATTTTCAACAACTTTAGTTTCTTCGGTTTGATAAGTTTTAACAAACTCAGCTAAAATTATTTGATGCTCTTCTTCGGATACTTCTTTAAACTTCAAAATCATATTATTATCGCCAGCCGACTGAATTAAGACATCTCCCAAATTCAATTTTTTAAAAGTATCACTGACCGATGTTGTTTCGGGACGAGCGCCATCAAATCTTAATTCCATCAGTGATCCGCCGGTAAAATCTAACCCCGGTTTCAATCCCCAAGCGATCAACGACAAAATAGAAACCAAAATCAAACAAGCTGACAAGGCGTAACTTATTTTTCTATTTTTAATAATTGCTAATTTCATAATTTTCTTATTTTATGGAGTTATTTTTTGACGCCGTAAAATCGGCTGTTTTTAAATATTTTCCAATTACTGGTTAATAATAAAAATTGTCTGGTGATAACAATGGCTGAAAACATAGAAACAAGAATACCAATAGCCAAAGTGAAAGCAAATCCCCTAATAATCGAAGAACCAAACCAAAATAAAATAGCGCAAGTTATAAGTGATGAAATATTAGAATCTCTAATTGATGTCCAAGCACGATTAAAACCTTCTTCTATTGCCTTGTTAAGGTTTTTACCGGCTTTTAATTCTTCTTTTAAACGCTCAAAAATCAAGACATTGGCATCAACCGCCATACCGATAGATAAAACAAAACCGGCAATACCCGCCAATGTTAAGGTTACATCAAAAATTTTAAACAAAGCTAAAGCAACAACAGTATAAATAACTAACGCCTTAACCGCGATTAAACCGGGCAAACGATAATAAATAATCATAAACAAAGCTACTAACAATATGCCCCACAATCCGGCTATCAAACTTTTTTGAATTGACTCTTGACCCAAAGTGGCACCAACTGTTGTTTGTGAGATTAAAGAAACGGGAATTGGCAAAGCGCCAGCGTTTAGACGTTGAGACAATTGTTTGGCCTCTTCGGCTGAAAAATTACCTGAGATAATCGCTTGTCCGCCAATAATCGGTTGTTGAACTGTAGGCAAAGAAATTGGATAACCATCAAGAAAAATAGCCACGGTCTTGCCGACATTACGGGTTGTAATATCAGCAAATAATTGTGCTCCCTCATTATCAAATTCAAGCGAAACTTGAGGAGTTAAACTGTTAGGATCATACTCAACTCTAGCTTTTTTCAGATTTTTTCCTGAAAGTTGAGTGTTAATCCATTCAGAATCAACGGCAATACCCAAATCCGCTCCAGTTTTGGTTTTAAATAAAATATGTCGGCTACTAATTGTTTGATCATCACCGGAACCGGTCTCCCCTTCTTTTTTGATGATATGATAACCAAAATCAGTTTTTACTAAATCAGAATAAACTTCTCCGTTTTTTAATTTATTGAAAACGACATCTTCGTATTCAGGAACAAATTGTCCTTTTTTAATTCCTTCATAAAGACCGCCGTTATCTTTACTGCCCGGATCCTCGCTATATTGTTTGGCTAAAGCAGAAAAATCTTCGCCGGCTTTAACTTTTTGCAAAACCTCAACCGCTATTTTACGCACTTCAATATTCATCTGATCTAATTGTTTTTGTTGTTCTTCAGTCAACTTAATAGCATTGGGATTTTCTTCTTTAAATTCCAAAAGCGGTGTTTCGCCAATCATTTTAATGGCGGAATTAATATCATAAACTCCGGCTAATTCAACGCTAATACGATAACTTTCACCGGCGTTTATAGTTTGAACAATCGGCTCAGAAACACCAAAAGCATTAACCCTTCTCTCAATAACATCTTTGGCGCCCTCTAAAGCATCTTGTTTTTCATTATTGGGGATTTGTGAAAGATCGGCCTCATAAATCAATTGAGCACCACCCAACAAATCTAAACCCAAACGATAAGGTAAACCATAACTTGTCAAATCAATTTCTTTAATTGATTTAAAGTGAAGATTTTTGCTGTTGTCTAAAGGATTGACTTCTACCTTAGGAAAAACTCGCCAATCAGAAACGACTGGAACAGCTGTGATGGCCTTATCTAATCCGGCGGTAACCGGATTGTTTAGGGCCAATAAATCAATAAACAAACAAGCCAGAAATAAAAAAGAGATTCCGGCAATAACCCAGCGCAACCGACTGTTTTTAGCCGGCTTGAGGATTTTTAAAAAAACATTTTCCGCCATAATAGGTTGTGGATATGATTATTTTGTAATAGCAGTATTTTAACAAAAAGAGTTTAAAATAGCAAGTTTTTTATATAATTTCTATTATTTCAAAAATTGACAAAAATTGATTTTATTGTCAAAATTAAAAAAGGACCTTCTAACCCACAAAAAAGGAACAAATATGCTACAAACAATAGGTTTGGTTATTTTACAATCATTTTATTTTATTTTGCCGGCTTATGGCGCTAACATGATGCCGGTTATTTTTGCCAAACTGAATTGGCTGAATTGTTTAGCTAAACCGATTGATAAGGGCAAGCTATTTGCCGGTCAAGAGATCTTTGGCTCTCACAAAACTTGGCGCGGTTTAGTGGTTGGCGTTTTGGGTGGCATAATCGTTGCGGGCGGACAAGCACTGTTTCAATCAACTCATATTGGATCTCTTCTGTCTCTGAACAATTATTCTGACAACTGGTTGCTTTTTGGTTTTTTGGGTGGCGCGGGAGCACTCTTGGGTGATTTATTGAAAAGTTTTTTCAAGCGCCGTTTTCGTATCACTTCTGGTTCGGCTTGGCCAATTTTTGATCAACTTGATTTTATTGTTGGATTTTTCTTGCTAACTATTTGGCTTTTTAATCCAGGCTGGCTGATTATTATGACAATTTTCGGTTTGACGGTTTTGCTTCATCCCCTAACCAACATCATCGCCTTTTTCTTGGGTATCAAAAAAGTTTGGTGGTAAGTTCTTGTTACTTTTAGCCAAAAAATATCAACCTCGCAATCATCCGGCGAGGTTTTTTTAATAAAAATAAAAAAGGCCACCAATTTGGTGGCCTTAATGTTAGCACACAAAGAACTACTGATTACGCCCACGATAAAACAAAAATGGCTGATCATCAAAAATCTGATGCAATACCGCCATCCTGACGTACAATCCGTTACCGGCTTGCTCAAAATACTTGGCTTGTGGACAATTATCAACCTCTGTCTTAATTTCGTTAACTCTGGGCAAGGGGTGCATAATAATAGCGTTGCTCGGCAAAGATTCAGCAAACGCTTTATCAATAACATATCTCTCCGAAACCCTTTCATAAGTAGTCGGATCCTTGAGGCGCTCTTTTTGAATTCTGGTAATATAGTTGACATCACAATCAGTCAGTAGTGATTTTGTCTGCCTAAAAGCAACCTGATGGCGTTTAAGATAATCAATAATGTCTTGACCGATTTTCAAGCTCGGATGAGAAACCAAAAAGAAACGATTTTTGGGAAACTTTGCCAACAAATAAACCAATGACCTAACAGTTCTACCATTGGCCAAATCACCAACCAACTGAATATTAAGATTATCCAAACGGCCAAAATGACGGAAAATAGTATAGGCATCAAGCAGGGCTTGAGTCGGATGCTGACCCGAACCATCACCGGCATTAATAATAGGTACGGGAGAAAATTTTGATGCTTGATCCACTGCTCCGGTTTGATTGTGGCGAATCACAATCGCCGAAGAATAATTAGCAATCACTCGAACCGTATCCTCAATTGTTTCACCTTTGATGGCTGAAGAAAACTGCGAAGCATTTTCAGTAGAAATAACTTGCGCCCCCAAATGCAAAGCAGCGGATTCAAAAGACAATCTGGTACGCGTTGATGGCTCATAAAACAAAGTTGCGATAACTTTGCCACTCAAACTACGATTGGAATTTTTTCTCATCTCATCAGAAAGGTAAAATAATCTGGTCAAGCGCTCACAATCAAATTGCTGTGAACAAACAACATGTCTCTGACTGATTGGCAAATAACCTCTCTCTTTAGTCATGGTTGATTCTCCTGTTTTATTGGTTTTGTTAAAGAACGGTTCAAATAAATATAATAATTAATTAAAGTTTTGTCAAATCATATAAATTAAAAAAATAAAGCCCCAAGTAATCGGGACTTTATTTTAAAATTTTAAATTTTAATAATTAATTCGCCAAAGCCATTTCTACCAAACGACAAGAATAGCCCCATTCATTATCATACCAAGCCAATACTTTGATTAAATTACCACCAACTACTCTAGTATATTTAGTATCAATAATAGTGGAATAAGAAGTGCCGACAATATCAGTAGAACATAATTCTTCATCTTTATAGGTAGTACGTAAAATACCTTTAAACATCGGGGTTTTAGCTGATTGTTCAAAGGCCTTATTAATCTCTTCAGCCGTTACATTCTTTTTTAAAACAGCGGTAATATCAGAAAGCGAACCGCAAATAATTGGCACCCTAACAGCGATACCATCAAACTTGTCTTTTAATTCCGGCACAACCAAAGACGCCGCTTTAGCCGCCCCTGTAGTTGATGGAGTCATATTAAAAGCACCCGAGCGACCACGTCTAACATCTTTAGCATCCGGACCATCAACCAACCTCTGACTAGCAGTAACAGCATGAATAGTAGTCATAATTGATTTTTCTACACCGAATTTTGATTCTAAAATTTGCATTACCGGAGCAATACAGTTAGTTGTGCAAGAAGCATTAGAAATTATTTTTGATTTTTTTAGATTCTTTTTCGTAAACTCTGTGCCAAAAACCAAAGTCAAAACCTCATCTTTGGCGGGAGCTGACAAAACAACTTTTTTGGCTCCGGCTTTTAGATGTAACTCTAATTCTTCTTTTTTTTCAAAAACTCCAGTACACTCCAACACCACCTCAACACCTAATTTTTTCCAAGGCAGTTTGGATGGATCTTTTTCAGCAAAAACAGGTA
>CAZYUN010000002.1:0-298 GCA_964650755.1 uncultured Gammaproteobacteria bacterium | reverse complement strand
CTTTTTTGTCATAACGACCAAAAGCCGAATCATAACTCAATAAATAAGCCAAAGTTCGAGTGTCAGTTAAATCATTAATAGCAACTATTTGTACCCCCCTTTTTTCTAAAGCTATTTTGAGAGCGCATCGACCGATTCGGCCGAATCCATTAATGGCGATTTTCATAAAAAAATAAATAATTTATCTTATAATATATTATAGCACAAAAAATCAGTAATTAAAAAACTCTCCCTTGTGGGAGAGTGTGCTTTTCATTACGACTTTGGTTTGTTGTATTTCAGTATTTCTGAAATGGCA
>CAZYUN010000001.1:0-28595 GCA_964650755.1 uncultured Gammaproteobacteria bacterium | reverse complement strand
TTAAATCAGGAATTGGTTGTTGGTATTGAGGTTCTTGATCTGGATCTTGTGTGGATTTAAAACAACGAGAATAAAGATAATCAATTTTTTGTTCTTCAGTTAATTTGGAAAATTCTTGTTCTTCTTGTTCTTCTTTTTTTTCATTATATCCACTCAATTTTTTTAATTCTTCTAACTTCTTTCTCGCCTCTTCTTTAGCGTCATAGAGATTATCAAAAATATCTTTGGAAGCTTTAGTGATATCTTTGTAATAAGGTGAAGACATGAAGGGCTCATCCCACTTAACATCGGGTAAGTATGGGACTTGAGACATAAAGTCAGAGAACTGTTGTTTTAGATCTTGATGTTGTTGTTTGTATGCTTTTAGTTGAGAGACGGCTTGAGGGCAATTGAGAGGCATAATAAAATAAATAAGTTTAAAAATAAAGAAAATTCAAAGACAAATTTTACTGACTAAAACCTGACTGTGGGACGAAACCCATTAGAAAGAAGCTTAAGATCCATATTGCCAAGACCAAAATATAAACCATTCTTTAATCCATTCCATGAAATAATCGGAATACGACTAACAAACGAACCACCCGACAAATAATTACTAATTAGCCAATTTACCTTACCCTGATTCTCAAAGTCATGAATAACAACATGCTCTAAATTAAGAGCGGTAACGGCTTCTAAAATAGCCGCTTCAGGAACTTGACTGGACTCACCTTGATATTGCAGATCAGTTTGTAAGAGCTTAAGAAATGCCTTAGAAGATTTTCCGGCCTCAATTTGCTTTCGACCTGAGATGGTTTTTCCTTGTCCTTGAGCTGGAATATCAAGAATTTCTTCAACGAGATTGATTTGCCAGGCATTGTCCGGATCTTGCAGAAGTTCACTCTTGTATTTACCTCCTCTAGCTTTTTTAGTTTTTAAACTATAATTAATTACACCATATTCCATGTGTGTATTTTGAGGATTGTATAGTTGATCGCTTTGAATTAATCCCTCCTCAACGTAAATAGGATCATCAGTAGATTTGATGCCTGTTTCTTTGTGGGTTTTAAGTAGGACTTCTTTGTAACGCTCAATTAGTACTGAGAGAGGCATAGCGAAAGGAACTAGAAGGATTTTGGTAAATCCTTGTTTGACTTTCTTTTCTAAAAGAGTTCTTTTTTCTTGATCTTTAAAGCGATATAGAAATTCTTTATAGGTGGGTAAGGGGTATTCTTTGCCATCAACTCCTCTAATACCCATTTCACCATTAGAGAGTTGTTCTAAAATGTTTGATTGAGTTAATACTTCTACTTGAGAGTTGTATTGTTCTTTGAGGTTAATTATTTTCTCTATTTGTGGTAAGACCTCATCTTTGAGCTCCTCTAACTTCTTTCTCGCTTCTTCTTTGGCGTCATAGAGATTATCAAAGATGTCTTTTGGGGCATTAGTTATATCTTTGTAGTAGGGTGAAGACATAAAGGGTTCGTCCCATTTAACATCAGGTAAGAATGGAACTTGGGACATAAAGTCAGAGAACTGTTGTTTTAGATCTTGATGTTGCTGTTTGTATGCTTTTAGTTGAGAGACGGCTTGAGGGCAGTTGAGGGGCATAAGTTAAATATTTAAAGTGAATTATTTTTTCTTAATAATCCAAAATCTAATTTTGTGGCATTTGATAATTTAAAATAATAGACATTATCAGTACCACCATGAACCTCTTGAAGTTTTTGGTTATTATGGTCTAAAAATTCTTTTATCCTTATTTTACTACACTTTTTCGGTGTCAGCAACTCAACAGCTTCGCCGACTCGCCAAACATTATGGGACCTAAAAGCAACCAATCCGCGTTTGTTGCTTTTAATTATTTCTCCCACAAACTGCCAATCACTTTTGGTTTTTGAGGTTTTAAATTCCTGTCGACTCAAACCACTCTCATAACCGGTCAAAAATCCGGTAGTGTATCCGCGATTATCTATTTTTTGCAATTCTTTTTTGGCCTCAACAAGAATTTTTTTATTGCCAATATTATCCAAAACTTGACGATATGATCTAACTACAGTTGAAGTATAATAAATGCTTTTAGTTCTACCTTCAATTTTAAATGATTGAACACCGGCCTCAATCAATTTGCTGAGATATTCAATCAAACATAAATCACGAGAATTAAAAATATACATATTCTCACCGTCTTCTTCAATCGGCATCAACTCACCCGGACGCATTTTTTCTTCGGCATATAATTGATATTCAAAACGGCACGGCTGAGTGCACAAACCCTCATTAGCGCTACGATTACTCATCCAAGACGAAAGATAACAGCGACCGGAATAACTCATACACATCGCGCCATGCACAAAAACCTCCAATTCCATTTTTGGCACCGCTTGATGTATTTTTTTAATATCAGCCAAAGATGCCTCACGACCCAAAATAATCCTACTAACTCCATTTTTCTGCCAAAATTTAACGGCCTCAGAATTAAGGGTATTGGCTTGAGTTGATAAATGAATAGCTACGCGCGGTAAATATTTTTTTACCACCAATAAAACTCCGGGATCAGACAAAATAACCGCATCCGGTCGACATTGTTTTAATTGTTTCAAAAAATTCGGCAAATTATCAAGATGTTTTTCATGAGCGAAAATATTAATCGTAACATAAACCCTCTTTTTTAATTGATGCGCATAATCAATTCCATTTTTCAAATCAAGAAAATTAAAACCGGTTTTAGCTCTTAAAGAATATTCCGGCAAACCCAAATATACGGCATCGGCACCATAAGCAAAGGCATATTTCAATTTCTCTAAATCACCCGCCGGTGCCAATAATTCCAAATTTTTATGTTTCATTTTTTTAATTTAAGTATTAATTAATGAATCTCAACAAACAACAAGCTCAATACAGATTTTAACTGATTTTAGCTTTTAGTCAAGAACAAAAAACCACTGCCCGCAAGCAGTGGTTAGAAATTATTGATTACTATTGGGACGCAACAAATTACGAACATCATCAGACAATCTTTTTAACTTGCTAAAATCTTCGCTCGGACTATCAAGTTTTTCAAACAATACCGTCCAACCAGCCCATTGAAAGGCGGTCATTATAGCGGTAATCAAACAAACGCCGACAAAAGCTGAAATAGTGAAAAATATTGTCATTGCCGAATTAACCAATAATGGCAAGGTAGCAAAATAATAAGGAATCAATATTAAAGCAATACCGGCGACCAGCAAGATTAAAGAAAAAGAAGCAACCGCCGCGATTAAATAAATACCAAACATAATTAAAGACATCTCAATCGAAATCAGCCAATTGTTTATAAACAACTGCCAAGCTGATTTTAGCGAAGCAATCCAGCGTTGCTTTTTCAAAACAATATAAAAGGTTTGGAATTTGAAAATAAAAGAAGCCATCAATACCAAAGAAACAAAAAATAAAAAAGAAATCCCATATAAAAGCCCGGACCAAAAACCACCTCCCGATAATAACCACAACTCCCAATTAAGCAGTGCTATCAAAGCAAACAAAACAATTTTAAAAAACAAAGTGATCAATAAAACCGGCAAAAAATATTGATGTGAAAAATTAAAACCCTCAGCGATAGATAATTTTTTGTTTTTGTTAGCCAACGAAGATCCTTTGATTAAGATTACTTGAGAAGAAATAGATAGCCAAATTGCTACCGCTATTAAAACAGCGATAAACAAAAATACAAACAACACAAAAGATAATCCGGTCAATTCTTGAGTCACTAGCGACCACAAAACCGACCACAGATTTTCACCGGCAGTTAAAATCCTGCCCTCTTGCCAACCGCTTTTAAAAGCGTCAATAAAAGCGACAAAGAAGTTTTGATTCTGAGAATCAACTAGGGCCTTGCCTAAAATCTCATATTCACCGCCTGAAGAAATTAAAACTGCCAACAAGCCAAAGGGCCAAAGGTTTTTAAATTTTTTAACTATATTCCAGGCGCGAGATAATACCGGCCGATAAAGATAAGAAGTGTTTTGAATTTGCGTTGCCATATATTTTTATTTAGTTTTTTATATTATAGCACAAAAAATAAAAAAACAAAAATCGTCCGCCCAAGATGGCGAACGATTTTTATAACTTCAATTAAAAATAAAAATTAAGCAATTGCTTCTGAAGATTTTTCTGAGTGTGTTTTAAATAAAGCTTCAAATTCTTCTGATTCAATCGTTTCTTTGACAATCAAAGTATCAGCGATCAAATCCAAATATTTTCTCTTGTCTTTAATGATTGATAATGCTCTTTGAGAGGCCTCATCTAACAAACGAGAAATTTCTTGATCAATAATTTCTGCTGTTTTATCGGAATAATCTTTTTCTTCATGAATTTCGCGACCTAAAAATATCAATTCTTCGCGTTGCCCCAAAGTTCTCAAACCGAGTTTTTCACTCATACCATAATCGCTAATAATTCGACGAGCTAATTTAGTGGCCTGCCTAAGATCGCTTTGATCACCGGTAGTAACTTCATCAAAAACCTCTTCTTCTGCCATTCTGCCAGCCAACATTACTGACAATTCTTCAATAAACTCTGATTTGGTATGTAATTTTTTGTCTTCATTGGGTAATTTCAAAGTAAATCCGGCTGCCGAACCGCGAGCAATAATAGAAATTTTCCTAACCGGATCAGTGTTGGGTAATTCATGAGCCACCAAAGCATGACCGGCCTCGTGATAAGCAGTAATCTTTTTTTCTTTTTCGCTTAAAATATGACTTTTCCTCTCCGGACCAAGCATTACTTTATCAATGCTTAATAAAATATCTTCGGTAATAATTTGTTTACGATTTTCTAAAGCCGCCCTAATCGCTGATTCATTAAGCAAATTCATCAAATCAGCTCCCGAAAAACCCGGGGTTCTTTCAGCTGATTGTTTCAAATCAACTTCTTTTGCTAAGGGCTTATTTTTGGCATGAACCTTAAGTATTTCTAACCGATCATTGATATCAGGCAAATCAAGAGTAACTCGTCGATCAAAACGACCCGGCCTTAACAATGCTGAATCTAAAACATCGGGGCGATTAGTTGCAGCCATTACAATAATATTATCAGTTGGCTCAAAACCATCCATTTCTACTAAAATTTGATTTAATGTCTGTTCTCTTTCATCATGTGAGCCACCCAAACCGGCACCACGCTGACGGCCGACAGCATCAATCTCATCTATAAACACAATACAGGGTGAATGTTTTTTAGCTTTCTTAAACAAATCACGCACGCGAGAAGCGCCAACGCCGACAAACATTTCTACAAACTCAGAACCGGAGATAGAAAAAAACGGCACACCCGCCTCACCGGCTACGGCTTTAGCTAACAAAGTTTTTCCGGTTCCGGGAGAACCCAACAACAAAACACCTTTAGGAATAGATGCGCCCAAAGCTAAAAACTTTTTGGGATTTTTTAAAAAATCGACTACCTCTAATAATTCTTGTTTGGCCTCTTTCACTCCAGCGACATCTTTAAAAGTTATTTTATTATTTTTATCAGGATTAAATTGTTTAGCTCCCGATTGTCCAAAACTCATAGCTTTGTTATTGGCTCCGCTTGCTGAACGCAACATAAACCAAAAAAATGCAAGAATAATCAAGGCGGGAATCAAAATCGGTAAAATTGTTAAGAGCCAAAACTTAAGACCTGTTTCGCTTTTGACGCTAACCGATATTTTTTTTAACGACTCCGCCGAAACATCATAATTTTTTAATAAAGTTGAAAGCGATTCAGAACTTTCTTTTTGTAGAATCTGTTTACTATCATCAAGCAAAATAACATTTAGGCGATTTTCACTAATCTCTATTGACTTCACTTGTCCGGCCTCTATTTGTGATACCAAAGTAGTAACATCAATTTTTTTTGGTTCAGCCGAACCCGTCTGAAAAAAACTAAAAGCCAATAATAAGACAAAAAAAGCCAATAAATACCAGCTTAAATTCTTTAAAATATTTTTCATAAAAATCAATTTAAAAATGAATTAAAATTTGTTATACTTAATATATACTGACACAAAAAAATGAAAAAGTCAAACACAAACTATCCTTGGTGGCAACAAAAAATAGACGCTTTTTGGCTACTAACTTTAATTAATTTTTTGCCACAATGGATTACCCCCAATCTATTATCTCTAATTAGATTACTGACAATGCCAATAATTTTAATCTGTTTTTTTTACAATCAGCCATTTTATGGTTTTTGGTTGTTTATTTTTTCGGTCTTATTGGATTCTTTAGACGGAGCGATAGCACGAACCAGAAAACAATTCACCACTACCGGATTATGGCTTGACCCCTTGGCCGACAAACTACTAATTATCGGAGTTATTATTTTTTTAATTATCTTTTCTAATCTTCCGGCCAAACTTTTAATAGCGATTGTGGGATTAGAATTATTTTTGATTTTAATCTCAATTATCGCCAAAATTATTTTTCAGGCACAACTCAAACCATCTCACCTATATGGTAAACTAAAAATGATTTTTCAGTCCCTCGCTGTTATTTTGGCCCTAGCTGATTATTATCTAATCAAACAACTTTATTATTTTAGCGATCAATTCTTATTTTTAAATCTCCAAAACCTTATTATCGGCTTATTACTTTTTAGTTTGATTTTACAAATTTTATCTATTTTTAGCTATTTTAAAAAAAATAAAAGCTGATTTTATCGGCAAACTTGACAAATTTTGAAAAATAAGCTAAAATTTAAATAATTCTTAGTGTCCCTGCCAACGGTTGGCGTTGGTCTGCTGGCTGTCCGGTAAGGCGCTAGAAGCTCATTAATAACCACATAACGAGATGACGATTGCAACTTTACGCCAAACCTATAACAGGAAAAAGGCGTGGGGTTTGCTGGCCTCCATTGATTTGGCCGGCTGTGACCATGAAATGATTCAATCTCCAAAAGTTATCAAAAAATTCGTAGCTGAATTAGTGGATTTGCTAAAAATGCAAGCTCACGGTCCAACTCGAGTTGAAAAGTTCGCCGAAGGTTCTTTAGAGGGCTATTCCGCCTTCCAATTTATTGAAACTTCGTCAATCACCATTCATTTTGATGACAAACAAGGCGATCGAGCATTTATAGACATTTTCAGTTGCTGTTTCTTTAATCCGGACTCAGCTGAAAAATTCGCTAAAAAATATTTTAAAGCGAAAAAATCCAAAAAGAAGATTCTTCTGCGTTACTAACCTAATCCATAAGGAGGATGGGACACAAGCAAAGAAACTCACTCGTTATCAACTCAACTGTCGCTCCAATTAATTTAAGATTCGTTTATATCAATTTAATGCCGAAAGTGATAAATAAAAAAACACCGTTAGAAAACGGCGTTTTTTTATTATCTAAAATATTGTCTAAAATATTTTTTTCAAAAAATAATTTCAATGACAAACTACAACTACAAACTAACTACCAATTTGACTGGCATATTCTTCAGCGCAATCAGTTTTTAAAATTTCTTCAATTTCTGCTAGAGTTTGCTCACTTTCTTCTAAAAATGCTTTGCACTCCCTATACTGTGTTAATTTTTTAGTATTTTCAGCATAATTTTCTACTTCCTCTGCTGTTTGTTTAACTGATTCTTGTACTGATTCTGAAGTTGCTGTTGGCTGAGCTTCTGATTTTGTTTTTAATTTTGGCATAAATTTAAATTTATTTTTATTTATTTTTATTTAATATTTGATTGATTGCCTCAGCCGCATCACCAATATCTTGTCCAGCGATATTTTCGGCCTCTTCTTCAGAAATCATCCGTAATTTTTTCAGCATATCTAAAATGAAATTGTTGATATTTTGAGCCGATTCTATCATTTTTGCATAATCATAATTATCAACAGAAAACTGTTGAAGAACCTCAACATTTGGCTTAATAATATCTTTTTGTATGGCACTAACATCTGCCACCGACATTTCATTAAAAATACTCATAGGCAATAAACTCAAATTCTCTAAAATCATTTTAACCGCTTTTTTGATTTCTAGCAACTCTTCATTTTCTTCAGTTATGCCACTCTCACGTCGCTTTCTTTGTTCAGAATATTTTTGAAAATCACCCAAAGTTTCTTTTTTGACGGGTGGTAAATAACCAAACATTGATTGCAAAACCTCTAAAGAATTAATATATTGCAAACTATATCCGGAATCCTTGCTTAACATCGTAATAAAATCTCCGGTTTGCGATTTGATTGTTTTGTATTTTTTAACTTTAGAGATATCAAAAGAATTTAAAGCGCTATTAAGATCATTGGCTGATTTTGCTTCTAGTAGCCAATCACCCCAACCCTCACTGGTATTGAAAAAACCACAAACATCAAAAATAGCTAAAATAATTCCTTGCTCTTTTGGAGTTAAATCCCTACTTTTAATAAAATTAAAAATATAATATTCCAAGTCCAGCTCTTTATTATCTTTTAAAAACTCCCCTAAAATATTATCAATCAATTCACGCATTGACAAGTTGGTCTTTTTTAATTCTTGAGCCAAATTAACAGATGATGAAACCCCCAAAACCCTATCCAAATTCGGTAATGGTGGCAGATTTTGAGTTTTACCTTCAAACAAATCCATCAAAATTCTCGCTGAGGCGCTTAAACGATACAAATCCTTAATTGTTTTATATTTATCACCCTCTTGTGCCGGCAAGAAAACACCCAACCGATTATTTAAAAGTTTAACTAATAAAACCTGAAAAATTTGATCAGTAGAAGCATCTTCGCGTTTTTCTTTGACAAACTCTAACATTTGTTGCTGATTAGCGAAGGTCTTGTTAGACAAATCAGACAAATTAAAACGTTCTAAAAGATTATCCAAACCGGTATCTTTGCCGGCTTTGGTGTTGGGTAAATATTCTATTTTGATTGGTAAAATTCTACTATAAAAAGCAGGGTCAATATCATTGTATCTGGCTTGTTTAAAACGATCACCACTGTTTCCGGTAAACATAATACAATAACCGGGTTGAATTTTAAATTCCCCCAAATCGGTTCTAGTAACGACGGTTTCACCGATTTTTTTCGTTAACAAATCATTAAAAGCAATCAAAACATCGGGGCTGATAGCATTAGCTTCATCAATAATTAAAGGTGTTCCCTTCATCATCGCCTCATACATCGCACCCATCACATAACGGCCTTGAATTTTATTTTCAAATAAGACATCAATATCACTTTCAATATCTTCACTGACCTCTTTTTTAATTATAGCTTCATTTTTTTGACAATATTGCTTAAATTCTTCGGCATCAAAAGACCTGCCTTCTTGTTTTAATAACGCATCATAATTTTCTCGCAAATATCTATTGATAATTGCTTTTCTGATTTCATCTTTAGAAGTTATAGTTTCCCAAATCACATCAATATTATCAGAATCCTCAGCAATCGCCTCTAAACCCAAACCCATTCTTAGATAATTCAAATGCTCTAAATTACTTAATCTTTGTAAACGATATTCTTCAGTAAATCTTTCGGGATCCAAATATTTACTACCCGAAACAACAATCGGATCTTTATGAAATTTTTCTTTAGCAATATGTTTGGCTAAAGCTGTTTTTCCGGTACCAAAATCACCATGAAAATAAACAATCTTGACCGGTTCACCGACTTTTCTGTCTAAGACCCTCATAGCTTGATCAATTTTTGAAGCCAACGCTTTAGTAACTACAATCTCGCCCTCAGTCATCATCCTTCTTAAACTCTTTAATTCTTTCATATATGCTACATAAGCATAAATAGTGTCTTGATCCAGCATTTCTTGGTGACTAATATCCAAATCCTCAACAGCTACCTGTCTGTCTTTAGCTTCATTAATTAATTGTTCTAATTTTGTTTGTAATTGATTGATTTTTTCTTGATTGGGTGCTTCACTGTCAGTTTCTTGTTTAATTTCTGCTTTTAATTTAGCGATTTCATTTTCACTAAATCGGTCCTCACGATTTTGTAATTCAGCTGGAGCAATCATCCGCATTAAATAATCAATATCTTGAGACGCTTCTTGACTGATATTATAAAAATCTTGAACTCTTGCTGAAGATCCGACAATTGCAGTGGTGCCTGATTTTTTACTGATTTTTACTCCTTTTTGAATTTGTCTTTGAGCACCCAAAGCTTGCTTAACGCCCTGTCTTAAAAAATTAACATAATCATTGACTTGATCTTTTTCTTCTTGGCTTAAATCCAAAAACCATTGGCGTAATTGCTGAAATTTATGCATGGAAATCAAAATTCTTTTAGTATCAGCAAAGGCAGAGTATTTGTTTTGTTCTTGTTGCTCTTGATATTGTTTAGCGCTAAAACCCCTACCCTTTAATCGCTGATTACTTAGATTTTCAATTGACTGGCTTAAAAGTTTAGTAAAATTGAGACGACGATCATCACGCTCCACAACACTCTCATCTTCAACTGCCTGAAAATAAAAATCCATTAAAGCAACCAAATCCTCGTATGATAAAAAATTGTCAACAGATTCTGACAAATGTGATTTTATTTTTTCTTGTAGATCGGCCGGGAGATTCAAAAAGGCCGATGATTCAATTACGCTATTATATTCCAAATGACTGCGAATTTCGTCAGCAATCGCTGACATTTCTTCATAATTCAGTTTATAATCCAAAAATATCTTTTCACCAGCTAAGGCCTCCACATATTCTCCGGCACCAATATCTTGGCTGTGTAATAAGCGAGAATCCTTAAATTGTTCGCCTCCTTGTTGTTTTTTCATAATTATTTGATGCTATTTTTTATAGATATAAAAAACTAACCATTAACTGTTCCGGCAACCTGTTCTAAAACATCTTCAATTACCTGACCAACTTGTTTTTCAATCGCCATTTTTATGATTTTAGAAAACTCTTTGGTTAATTGTTCGGGATTATTAGCTTCAGCCACGCGTGAACCACTATCCGCCGACCAATCCCTATCACCCACTTGAGCATTATGACGCTCCTCCAAAGATTCTTTAGCTCCACTTCCAATAGCTAAGGCGTAATTTTCAACTCCCAACGCCCTTAATTCTTGAATAATTTCTCTCGCCTCGTCGGTATTAGAAATCGCCCCATCAGAAATTTGAAAAATCATCTCAGTTATTTGTTTTTTAGCGATCATGCTTCTTAATTTTTCATCTTGATGTTTTCTTCTTACCTCTTGCCACAAAGACAAATCATGAGTAGAACCATCACTGGCATTAATCTCTCTAAAAGCCATCAAAGTGGCAATAATTTCTTGATCAACATCTATCGGAGGCATCTCTTGATCAGGATTATCTACAAAAGACAAATCCTGAATATTAAAATCCTTGATTTGTTGATAATCACTGCCAAATAAATAAATCTCGGAATCGCAAACTAAATCATTACGAACACTGCTATCAGCGCCAAGCAAATCATCCATTTTACTCTTAAACATCACCCTCAAAGAGCGCATAGTCGCATTCATCATCATTACGGCACTTCTAATAGCAACTATATTCTTATTCATACTGCCGGAATTATCAATCAACAAAATCATCCTAAACATCTTCGGGCGCAATTCAACCATCACTTTTTCAATAATCCGTTCATAAACCAAAGCACTATCATATTCCCAACCGGCTTCTATTTTATCAAAAAAACGCTGTAGTTTTTTAAAATCAATGCTACTGCCGGAACGATAATATCTGTCTTTGACGGCTTCTATTTTAGAGGCGATGTTGTTTATCATCTCCAACCAATGACGAGCCAACTCCTCAACATAAGGAGCAATACCCTTTTCTAATTCCAAATATTCACCAATCAATTGTTTGTACTCATTAACATCTTCTGCCGATAGTTGCCTAACGCCATTTTGTTGATATTCGGCTCGTTTAATGCCATCCAAAATCTCTTCTGAACGAGCTTCGTTGCGACGCTTCTCTTTGCCGGCTGAAGAATTTTCTTGTTCCGCCTTTTCGGCTCGCATGTCTTCTTCTTCATCCGCTTCAATTTCCGCCTCTAATTGTTTTCGTTGTTCTTCAATAATATTACGCAAATCTTTGGCTGATACCGGCTCATTTTGATCGTTTTCTTTTTTATCACCGCCACCTGATGAGGGTTTTGGCGGTTTGTTTTTTTTGTCTTTTTTTGAAGAACCTTGACCGGAAGCACCATCAGAATCATTATCATCATCACCCTCATCTGGAGAGTCGCCGGACTTATCTTTTGACTTATTTTTTTTATCTTGTTTTTCTTTATTCTTTGGTTTTTCAACTTTTCGTTTGGTGGAAGCGCCACCGGAACCGTCTTCAGCATCATCAGGACTCATCAAAATCAAATTATTATCAGGATCTTCAATATATTCAAAATCACCCGATAAGGATTCACCGGAACTCGCTTGAGAAACAGCGTGCGACTGACCCTCATCAACAAAATAATCAACTTTTACTGATTTTATTTTTTTAGTATTAGGATCATAAACAACATCTCTAATAACGCCTTTGCGTCCATAATTGGGACTATTTTTGTCGTCATTGATTACTTTATCACCCAAAGACCACTCATCATTATTTTCATCTTCATTATCAGGGGAATCACTTGATTCAGATTTGTCGGGGTTGGGTGTTTTTGGTTTTTCATTACGGCCGTCATTAATAGTAGTATCAAATTGATCATCTAAAATAGATAGCATCGTAAAAATCGGCTCTAAAAATTTTCTAAAAAGATTAGTTCTGTCAACTAAATTATATTTTAACGGCAAAGTCCAAGAATTATCTTTAGAGCGTTTCACTTGTTTAAAAATGTTTAAAAAATCAATAAAAGTAAAATCCTCATAGCCACTAAAACCGCTTTTTTCCAAAGCATCTTTATAATCCTTGCCCGCCAAACCAAAATTAACGCCCGAAGCGGTCAGACAATAAGGATGAAAAACATTATAAAAAACATCACCCTCGGCCTCTTGAACCCGATGACCGACTTTAACAAAGTGCCTCACCTTGTTGCTGATAGACATAAAACGCAAATAACGTTTTAGTTTTTCAGGATCATTAGCGTACTTTTGATTAATGCTTTTTAATAGATATGGAAAGAGATCCACCAAAGGTAAATTTAAAACGGCTGAAGTTTCGGGCAAAACATTGATTTTGTCATCGCCTTCATAATCTTCGGCGGTTCGCTCCGGCTCAAGGCCCAACATCTGATTTTTCATGAAAAAATAAAGGAATTGAGAAGTAACACTTTGAGTGTTGGGCGACTGATTCATATCAAATCCCAAATCATAATCTTCTCGCGACATAATTTTGTGAGTGCCTTCTCCGGGTTCAACTTTTTGCATTTTTTCTCCGGAATCAGTCATAACAAGTGCGTGGTCATTTTCTTGGCCTTCTCCTTTTTTATATAAAACAAACGCCTTATCAACATAAAAATTACGCAACTCTTCTGACCGACGACGACTTTCGGGACCAAAATTAGAACCGAATAATGAAGTATGCAATACTAAATCATTAACAATGGCATCTTCTAAGATATTATAAAAATTGCGATAAGCCGAATTTAATTGCAAAAACTTGCCCGGCCTTTTGGCGTCTTCAATAACTTTGCGACTTTCATAAACAAAATGCTCCAACATGTTTTTTTTGCCGGCAGTATCGCCTTCTAACATGGTTTTCAAATGGCTCAATTCGTGCAAAATAAAAAAAGCGATGGCTTGATCAATAGTAGCGCCCGCTTTTCTATAATTATAATAATCCAAAATATCCAAAGAAATAATATCGGTTTTGGGTTGATGATAATAACCCTGACCAACATTATATCGTAAATTAAAATCAGAGCCCTTGTATTGCAAAAATACTTTAATATCATTATGATGGACTCTCATCCAATTATCAACCTCCGCTTTAGCCAATTCTAATTCCGGAGATAATTTTTTGTCAGGTTTATTCTCGGGCGTAGCTGATTGGGGTTGATCTTCTTCTCCTTTTTGGGTTAAATTTTTATCAACAATGGCAACGACTTCTTCGGGAGAGTTGATGGGACTAGAAATATGTCTTTCGGACCTCATAAAATATGATTTATTTGAGGTTATTATAACACCTTTCACTAAAAAATTGCAAGTTATAATAAATAACTGAAATATTATTAACTGGTTCTTTTGTGGTGATGAAAATTAGGGATTAATGTGTTTTTTTTAAAACAAAATACGCACCCGCTTTCAAGCGGATGCGTATTGAAAATGATAAAAATTGGGGTTTAGGGGTTTGAGTTTTAAAAACCAACTTAGATAGAAAAAAAATCATCAAAATCCCAAAAACTCAAAAGAATCAAAATTAAGTTTCTGATTTGGGGAGACGGAAGACACCAACTTCATTCCAAAAATTATTACTATAGGCAAGTTGCGATACACCGTCTAAATACAATTTACCCTCATGACTTTTCAGGCCAAAACCTAGCCAATCGAACTGACCGATCCGAATTGATTTCATACCAATTCTCAAAAACTCATTTGGTGATTTTTCCAGATAATGCTTGCGCAATTGCGGACCAGTCTCAGCCGGACAAAGTTCTAAACCCAGTTTCTTAGCTTCCTTAAAAATATTTGTTACAGTATCTATTATCCGAAAATTATCGGCTAATTTCAAAAAAATAAGCGTGAGATTTTCTTTTTCTGGAGAAACAGTAAAGTCGGGATTATTTAGCATACTCTCAGCATCATCAGATACTGTAAATTGACTCTTCATCTCCTCAATCAACTCTTCTTTACTCTGTCCACCAATAGTTATTTTCATTTTTCTAATCCTTACTTCAGGAAATTTAGTATAAATATACTCTATATTTTGAGGCAAAACTTGAAAGAAGTTGGGGAATAATTCTCCTACATAAGCTTTGATTTCTTTCTTGTCTTGAATCGCTTGTTGTAGTTCTTGTTGATTATGAACTATTTGATTTGGAGTGCAATCAAAGATTTTTAACATATCAGCGTTTTGATCGCGCTGAGTTATAATTTCTGCGAGTTCTTCATCTTGATAATTATCATACAAAAACTCTAATTCATATCTTCTTAAATCAGGGATTGGTTGCTGATATCGAGGTTCTTGATCTGGATCTTGTGTGGGTTTAAAACAACGAAAAAGCAGGTAATCTAATTTTTGTTTCAGAGTCAACTCTAAAAATGTTTGTTCGTTAGGATAATTAGCAAGTTCCTTCAACTCCTCTAACTGCTTTCTCGCCTCTTCTTTAGCGTCATAGAGATTATCAAAGATGTTTTTAGGGGCTTCGGTGATGTTTTTATAATAAGGTGAAGACATAAAGGGCTCGTCCCATTTAACATCTGGTAAGAATGGCGATTGAGACAAAAAGTCAGAGAACTGTTGTTTTAGATCTTGATGTTGCTGTTGATATGCTTTTAGTTTGGAGACGGCTTTAGAGCAGTTGAGGGACATATGATAAAAACTTAATAAAACTTAAACCTCAATAATCACTGGCAAAATCATCGGTCTTTTTTCTGTTTTTTGAAACAAAAATTTGCCGATTTCATTGCGCATTTTTTCTCGTAAATAATTATCATCAGGCGAAGTCAAAGGATTATCATCTTTAAGTATTTTTTTAATTTTGGTTCTAGTCATTTCTATCAATTTTTTATTTTCTTTCAAATATACAAATCCTCTAGAAATAATATCGGGACTTTGAAGTAATTCGCCGGTTTTGCCGTCAATGGTGGCAATAATCACTAACATTCCATCTTCAGCTAATTGTTGGCGATCACGCAAAACCACATTATTCATATCAGTAATACCCAAACCGTCAACAAACACATAAGTAGCCGGAACTTTCTTTTCGGCTATTCTGGCGCCACGCTTGTTAACTTCTATCACTGAACCATTATCAGGCACAAAAATGCGATCTTTCCTAAAACCGATATTTTCAGCCAACTTTGATGCCTCTTTTAACATATAATGATTAGCATAAGAAGGTACAAAATAATCCGGCTGAATTTGTTTTAACATATAGGCGATATCTTCACGATTACCATGACCCGAGACATGAATATCCATAATATTGCCATGAATGACATTATCACATTGGCGATATAAATTATCTTTCAAGCGCTGAATCGTTCTTTCATTACCGGGAATAATTGAAGAAGACAAAACAACGGTATCTTCTTTTTTCAATTTAATCGCTTTATGACTGCCGTCAATAATTCTTGAAAGCACAGCATTACCCTCACCTTGAGCCCCGGTACATAAAATCAAAATCTTTTGTGGCGGATATTTTTCTACATCTTCAATCCTAATTAATGAGGTTTTTTGATATTTAATATAACCTAATTTTTTGGCGATTTCAACATTCATCTTCATACTATAACCATCTAAAGCGACTTTTTTTCCTATTTTTTCGGCAGTCGTAATCAACCAGCCGATTCTTTCAATCTGCGAAGAAAAAGTACCAATAATAATTCTACCTTTGGCTTCGGTTAGGATTTTAGTAAGATTTTGATGCATTTGCTCGGTACTAGCTGAAGGGCGCAAATCAATCGCCCCCAAAGATTCCAACATTAAAACTGTCGGGCGAGGCAATTTAGCTAACGACTCATAACTAAGCAAAGGACGACCACGATTATCTTTTTCTAAAGTCCAATCGCCAGGATGCAAAACAGTGGCTTGAGGTGTTGTAATAATCACACCCACAGCGTCCATAATTGAGTGATCTATTTGAAAAAAACTAATTTCAAAAGCACCCAATTTGATTTTATCTTTTAGTGACTTAATAACAATATTCTTTAGCTTTTTAGAACTGTCTTTTTTGTAATCTTCTTGGCGATGTTTGACCATTGCCAAAGTCATCGGCCGACCAACAATTGCCGGATTACCCAAACGCTCTAACAAAATCGGCGCCGCCCCAATATGATCCAAGTGTCCATGAGAAAAAATAACACCTCTAATTCTTTTTTCTTTGCCTTTCAAATATTCAATATTAGGAATAATATAAGAAATTCCGGGCATATCTTCTTCGGGAAATTGCAAACCCATATCTAAAATAATAATATCATTTTGATACTCAAAAACGGTCATATTCCTACCCACCTCTTCATAACCTCCTAAAGGAATAATCTTTAATTTATCATCACCTAATTGCGATTTTTCTGGCACCTGATTTTTGTCGGACTCAACCTTAATCGAATTGTTATAATTTTTAAAATTACGATTATACTGATTTTTATTCTTTGTAAAACCGCTCGGCTGAATATTTTTTTGAACTCCGACTTGATTCATTTTATTGCTGACGGTTTTAGCGCCAACAGAAGAACTAACAACCATCGGTCGATTAGTTTTAGTGGCGATACTATTATTAATTTTTGGCGGGTATTTTTTAATACCGCCAGCAGTACCTTTAGAATCATTAACAGCAACGCGCTGAGTTGAATTTCCAACGGCTCGCGTCGGCACATCCAAAGCAGACAACCAAGAATCCAAGCTTGAATTATTGGTCGGCTTTTTTTTCTGCTCCTGATGACTGGTTTTCATCGCGCTAAAACTCGGCGACTTAAAGCTTTTTCGGGGAGCATTCCTCTTAAAGCCCTGATTAGAAACATTATTCATATTTTTTCTAAAATTATTCGTAAATGGGTTTATGACTAAAAAGCCACCGCCCAAATACAAAGTTAACGTGCAAAATCAAAATGATTAAGCAGTAAAGCGGAAAACCGCTTGAGAATTAATTAAATGACAATAGCTTGATTTTATCAGTCCACCGGCAGGACTAAATAATAGATTGATTGCATCTTGTTTGATAATAAGACCAAACAAACAAATCAAATCTAAAAAACGAGCTGATTGATTGTGCCGACAGAGAGATTTGAACTCTCACCGCCTCGCGACGACACGGCTCTGAACCGTGCGTGTCTACCAATTCCACCATGTCGGCTGAACACGATAATTACTTTAAGACCCGTTTGGTTTTAATATACCACTCGTTAATGTTGGCAAAACGATCGTAATAAGAAGAGATTTCAGAAACATCAAAACCTTTGATGTCTTTATCTTGAGCATAAGTATAAGTTGAACTATACAAAAATATTACCGGCAATTCTTTAGCCAAAATCTTTTGAAACTCCCAATAATTTTTGGTTCTTTTTTCTAAATCAATATTTTTTCTGCCGTCTTCTAATAATTGATCAACCTGTTTGTTAGTAAAAACCGCTAAATTAGCTCCAGGATATTCATTTTGTGAAGAATGCCAAAAAGCAAACGGATCAGGATCTGAAGACATGTTTTGTGAAAACAACAATGCTTCGTATTTTCTGGAAGCAATATTATCAGCCACGATTTTTGTCTTATCAACGATATTAAGATTGACCTTGAAGCCGATTTGTTCCCAATTTGATTTAATAATTTGCGCCACCGCCACATATTGTGGTTGATCAGCAGTAGTCAAAGTTATTTCTAAAGAAAAATCTTTCTTAACTCTGAATTGCTGAGTCAATCCTTCGGCGGTAGTGGTACTCATCAAAGACCAACCATTTTTTTCTAACAAAGAGACCGCCTCTTCAGGATTGTGGGGGTATTTAACAACATCGGGATTATTACTGATACCGGGTAAAATAGAAACATCCAATAGTTTAGCATCACCGCTAAACACTTGAGTAATTATTTTCTCTTTGTTGATAGCCAAAGCCAATGCCTGCCTAATATAATCCGCTTGTAACAAGGAATTTCTTTTTTGATTAAAGAAAATGCCGGCATACTGCGGTTGTTCTAATTCATGATAAACTATATTCTTGTGTTTTTTTAGCTCATCTCGCAAATCACGTGGCAAATATGACAAGCCATCAGCGTTTTTGCTTTTTACGGCCTCTAAAGCTGATAGATTATCGCCATAAAATTTAAAAATCAACTTTTTCAAATATGGTTTAGTGCCATAAAAATTTTTGTTAGGTACTAAAACATATGACTTGATTGAACCGTTTTTATCTTTTTTAAAACTATCAACCATCCACGCGCCAGTGCCTATCGGCTTTTTGTTCAACTCATTCAAATCAGCATTAGCTGGCGGAATGTTATACCACAAATGCTCAGGCAAAATACCGAAAGTAAGCATCGTAATAAATGGCGCAAAAGATTCTTTAAGCGTGAATTTAACTGTAAAATCATCAACTTTTTCACACACGACATTACGGAAGCGACGGCCCAAGGGGCTTTTAAACTCAGAATCCTGAAGCGAAGAAAAAGTAAAAACAACATCGTCGGCATTAAAGGCCTCGCCATCATGCCACTTCACATCTTGGCGCAAATGAAAAGTATAAACCAATTGATCTTCAGAAATTTCAAATGACTCGGCCAAATCACCGACTAATTTGTGGTCTTTGTCATAAAGCATCAGCGATGAAAAAACCAAACGAGACAAATCGCCGTCAACGCTGTTGGTTTGTGACAAAACAGGATTAATGAAACGAGGCGAACCAATAACTGCTTCAACATATTCTCCCCCTGCCTGCGGAATAGTTTTAGTAAAAAACAACAATAAATTACCTGACAACAAAACCAAACAAATAATCATTAACGCCAAAGATAATTTAGCCCAATGTTTTTCTTTTTTGGTTAAAAAACGTGGCAAATATTTAAAATGCCTCAAGGTAAGTTTTTTTTGACGAAACAAAGAAGCAACCAAGCGACGATCAAAATATTGTTGCTTTTTAAAACGTCTTAACAGGGCGTTTTGTCTGTCAAAAAACGCGCTGATTTTTTTTAAAGTTTTTTTTAATAAAACCACAAAGCAGTTTGATATTAAAGAGAAATAAAAAATAAAATAAAGTGTTTTACATCAAAAACCGCCAAACGCCAAAAATTTCTAATAAACCGATATTAATACAAAAAATTCAACAAAGAAACAATCAAAAATAATCCGGCCAAAACAATCGTGGCCTTAAATAAGAAGCTTTCTACGCCTCTTTTGGTGCGATAAACATTGCCCTCACCGCCAAATGCGGCGCCCAAACCGGTACCGCGATTCTGCAATAAAACAGCAATTGATAGAATAATCGCTAAAACTAATTGTAGAATACTCAAAAACATAGATTTTCAAAAATTAAACAGCCAAATGACTTAAAACGGCTTGATTTAATATTAGCACATAAAAAGCAAAAAGTCAATCACTCAAAACGAAATTACCAATCAACTTGACCGACCAAAAACGCGACCAACAAATAATAACCGACCAACAAAACAATAAAATATTTTTAAAGAACCGGTTATTTGTGCTATAATACAATTAATTTAAATTATCATTATGACATCAAATACCGGAGAATCACAATGGCTGATTCAAAAACTTTCAGCCGACTATAGCCGTCGCGCCAATAACGATGAAGCAAAAATAAAACTCAATCAATTAGTTTCTAAATTAGGATTTTTTTATGAAAAAATGCGCAACGCTATTGATTATAATGAAGAACATTTAATTCGTCGCAACTCCCTCAAGCGTCTGATTAACCGACAAATAAAATTCTTAGGCGAAAAGGATCCACTCAAAATCAGCGAGACGGTAATTTATGAATTTATTCGCGCCAAATATTTACCTAACGATACTCTGCCCGAAAACGACATTGAAAATCTAGCCATCATCATCGCCAAACATTTGATGTTGTTGCGTTATGTTGCCAGCTCAAACTTTGCTCATCCCGAAAAAATAGCTGATTGGGTTTTGGATTTGTTGGTTTGTGAGATAGATGAGTTTTTATTTCCTAATGTCAAAGAATTGGCAATTGCTGATTTTATGTATGGCGAGATGATTAAAACCATCACCTTCACCAAAACCAAAGTCAGCGAAGAAGAAAAACAACTCCAAATCTATATTGCCATTCTCAAAAATCTACTTAAAGCTGACCGCGCTTTCATTAGCTATCAACTGCTAAAATTGCGTTTTAGTGGTTGGCAACAATTTTCACCAGAACAAGTCAAAGCATTCAGCGCTAACTTGCTTTCAGTCAAACAAAAAATAGACAAGGATCTCAATCACCCCTATTCTTTTCAATTAACCAACATCATCAAAACTCAAGCTGTTTTTTTTAATATTCTCAGACAAACGATTGAACAAAATGCCGACACTATCAATACCCTAATCACCGACGAAGCAGAGTTTAGCAAAGCCATCAAAACTGTAGCAGAAAATAACTACAAAAAAATCAGATCCAAACTTTTGGGCTCAATTATCAGGGTAATTATTTATATTTTCTTCACTAAAACCATTTTGGCTTTTATTTTGGAATTGCCTTATGACCAATTCATCGTTGGCCACATTAATTGGAATGCTTTAATTATAAATATCGCTTTTCATCCGCTACTAATGGCTATAGTCGCTCTTTCAATCAAAGTCCCGGGACCGAAAAATACCGCTCTAATCGAAAACGAAATTCAAAAAATCGTCTATGGCCGAGAACGCAAACTTATTTACAAAAACAAACTCTCCTTGCGCCGAGGTTCTTTCAGTTTTGTTTTTTTCAATCTTATCTATTTCTTGATGTTTGGCATTTCTTTCGGTTTCGTCATTTGGGGATTGCATCGCTTGGGCTTTAATCTTTTCTCGGGAGCATTATTTGTTTTCTTTTTGACCTTGGTCTCATTTTTCGGATTTCGCTTGCGCGCTTTTGCTAATCAATATTTAGTCATCCCCCGCAAAGAGAATTTGCGTAATTTCTTGATTGACTTTTTTACTTTGCCAATCATTAGAGTTGGCAAAATGTTTTCTGAGAACTTTTCCAAAGTTAATATCTTTATTTATATTTTGGATTTTATAATTGAAACGCCACTCAAGATGTTAATTGAATTATTAGAAAAGGCACTATCTTTTATCAGCGAAAAACGCGAAGAAATTTCTTAAAGATCGGCTATTAAAAACCCAACACTAAAAATAAAAAAATAACTTTATTTCAAATCGGCAACCAGCCGTAAAATATTAAACAACCAACCTCGATTTTCGGGGTTTTTGTTTTTTTTCAACATGTTTTTGGGGCCATTAATTCGCCCTAATATATTAGTATGCTTTTGTGATCATTAATCTATCCCAATATCCCAAAATCATAAAAACAAGTCGGCTGAAAAAATATTTTTTTACTGTTGTTTTTAAAATCCGATAATCAAAATAATGATTTGACTTTTCTTTATGGGCGTATTATCATTTAGATAATTAGATAAATATCGAAATATGTCTTTAACACTAACTTTAACCGCTTTAGCGGATGACAACCGGCTCAAAATCTTAGAGCTTCTAAAAAAGGGCAAATTACCGCCTCAAGATATCCAGAAAAAACTTGAAATTACGGGCGCCACCCTGTCGCATCATTTAGATACCCTCAAACGCGCCGATTTGATTTCGGGCCGACGTGACGGGCGACAGATTTTTTATTCACTCAATTTGAGCGTCTTTGAAAGCTCCGCCGAAAAACTTATAAAATTCTTTCAAATCAAAAAATCAAAGAAAGTCCAATGGCGCGGTTAATTAAAATCAATCAGATATAAAAAATAAAATAATTAAAAATATGAAATTTTCTCTCAAAACAGAACTGCCGGCCTTAATTGTTTTGGCCACATCTATTGTCTTAAGTTTTTATTTTTATCAAAACTTTCCGGAAACTGTCGCCACTCATTGGAATTTTCAGGGTGAAGCGGATGGTTTTTCTTCTAAAACCTTCGGCGCTGTCTTTTTTCCGGCCTTATTATTATTAATGTATGCTTTATTTTGGGTGATGCCTTATTTTGATCCAAAAAAAGAACGCTACGAAGAATTTAAAAAGGTCTATGCCTTTTTTCGCCAAACAATTATTGTTGTTTTAGGTATTATTTATTGGGCAAGCGGTTTTTATAATCTTGGTTATAATATCAATATCGGACTGGTTTCGGCTTGGACTATCGGACTAATGATGTTGGGATTGGGCAACTATATGGGAAAAATAAAACCGAATTGGTTTTTTGGCATCAAAACACCCTGGACACTATCAAGCGAAAATGTCTGGAACAAGACCCATCGTGTTGGCGGTGTTTTGTTTGTAATTTTCGGATTGATTATGATGCTGATGCCATTCTTGCCAGAAACTATCGGCTTGGCTTTATTTTTGAGCTGGGCAATAGTTTTAGTCATCGGCACCGCCGGTTATTCTTATTGGCTTTTTCTTAAAGAAAAAAAATAACATCCTTTGTTACTTTTTTCAGTGCCCTGGTGCGACCATTAGAAAATATTGTGCCAATTTTTAATGGGAACGACTCGAAAATTATCATAAGTGACAGCGTCAGATAATTTTTAGTAGTGAAATCAAAAATTTAGCCATGATTTTCGCCGGTCGCGATTTTGGCTCCGCCTTTATAAAAAGGTGGGGAAAGTAAATTCATTATGAAAAAAATTCCTATATACCTACTAATCTTTATACTGATTATTATCGCGACAGCTTTAATAACTTTTAAAGTCGCTTCAGCTCCTACCACTAAGAATCTATTCGGCACAGTAAATGGTGTGGTTTCGCTAACGCCGGAAATACCAACATCTACACCACCGATTATCAACTCTACTACGACTTTGATGTTTGGCGGTGATGTGATGTTGTCGCGTCAAGTCAATAAAAAATCAAAGAGTTATGATAATTGGGCTTGGCCACTGCAACCAATTAGCGAACTAACTAAAAAAGCTGACTTATTTGTTATTAATTTAGAATCACCATTTACGATTAACGGCAATTATAATGTTAATACCGGATCATTTTCTTTTAATGCCGATCCCCGTTCTTTGGAAGCCCTAAAAATTTCTGGAGTTGATATTGCCGGCTTAGCTAACAACCACACTATTAATCAGGGAACCAAGGGCATCAAAGACACTAAACAGTTATTAAACGAATCGGGTATTGAAGTTGTTGGGGCAGGTTTAGATGAAGCGCAAGCCAGACAACCGATTATCAAAGAAATAAACGGGGTGAAATTCGGTTTTTTGGCTTATGCTTATCCTGATGATTATTCTCTGGCGACAATTGACAGCGCCGGTTTGGCGGGTATGGATTTAGAGAAAATGAAACGAGATGTTAAACAACTAAAAACTCAAGTTGATTTGGTTGTAGTTTTGATGCATGCCGGCTATGAATATACCAACAAACCAAACACGCAACAAAAAACTTTCGCCCATTCAGCCATAGATGCGGGAGCTGATTTGATTATTGGCCATCATCCTCATTGGGTTCAGACCACAGAAATCTACCAACAAAAACCCATTCTTTACTCTTTGGGTAATTTGGTTTTTGATCAAATGTGGTCGCAAGAAACCAGACAAGGCGCTTTGGCAGAAATCACTCTCACAGACAAAACGATTGAGACAATAAAAATCATACCCATCATTATTAATGATTACGGACAAGCCAATTTGGCTGACGAAAAAAATCAAACTCAAATACTTCAAAGAATGGGTCTGAAAGAATCTATAATAACACTCAAATAAAAAAACAAATAAAAAAGGGGCGACGCTTCACAGCGTGGCCCCGTTTTGTGCGTTGAGGGGATGGGGATCCCCGTTTAGCCGTTGGCGACCTTGTCGTCGTCGGCGTAGTTCTTCGGCTTGCCACCGGTCTTCGGCTTGCCATGGCGCTTCGGCTGGCCGGAGGGGCGGTCATCGGGGGTGCGCGTGGAGACGAGGAACGACTCCAGACAGAACGCCGACTCGTGGCGCCACCGACCGTTGCGCGGGTGATCCGCCTTGTAATAGATGGCGTCAACCGCCTTGCGAAGCTTCTCGGCAAACTCGCCGATCTTCTCCTGGCGGAACGCCACTTGGCGATTCACCTCGTCGGCCTTGTTCTGGCCTGCGTAGTCCTCGGCGAAGTCCTCACTCCACTCCTGAAGGGTCTTGCCGGCGCAGATCTTGCGCTCGGCCATCTCCTCCAGGGAGTTGCAGACCACCTCGTTGGACAGGGTGGGCACGCCGTCCGGACCGACGGTGTACTGGCGGTACACCCGCCGAACCATCCCCATCTCACCGTCGCGCTTCCGCATGGTGAAGACGGACGTCCGGAAATTCTTGCCAAAGCCCCAGTCCAGGACGGACTCGACAGTCACTTCCTTCGCCTGATCGTCCCACAGGACGCGATGGCGATGGTAGCCGAACTCCTCGATGGCCTCCTTGGGGCCGAACAGGGGCTTGAGAATCTCGGGGACGAGCTGGTGAAGGATATCCACCCTCGCGTCCCAGTCGGGCAGGGAGGTGATGGCCTCGATGGCCTTCGCCTCGTCGTTGGAGCTCCTGAAGCCGAGCATAAGCCCGGCCGGCTGCTGAACATCGACAACGGCGTCCTTGTTGACACCGCCGTCGTTGATCATGGCGGGGATCACGACCGAGAGGTTGCCGTTCAATTTGTCACCCCGCCCCTTGACGAGGATGACACGCCCCCCCACACTTTCCGCAAATTCACGCATGTCCATCACATTTCTCCCGACTACCGTCCAAAGACGGTCGCCGTTCTTGTGGTCTCCACTCCCAATATCCGGGGGAGCTTCAACATCATTTGGTAGTGCCCCTAATCAACATAGATTTCGGGGCGGTTGAATGTACCTACGCCTACAACAGCGTAATAGAACATTATAGCATACCTTAATAATTTTGTCAAGAGTATTAATTTTAAATTATCAAAAAATATCTAATTTTAGATAAAATAAATTAAAAAATACCGCCAATTAGCAGTACTTTTTTAAAAATAACAAATCACTATTAATCAATATTTAATTCAAAAACCCATCTCACCAACCACACTATATAATCAAAAAATAACAATCAAAATGAATTATACACAATAAAATCCAACAAAAATTAAAACAAGGTCACCAAATAACCCCACAAAGACACCAATAAAGGATAAATATAGTGAATCAACCAACCAAAAATCGGCTTAATCAAGCTCTCCCACAAACCAATAACCGCCAAAGTGTATAATCCAACCAAAATCCAAAAAATTGTTTTTAAATACTTATCATCCATAATTTTAATTATTAAATCTAAAATGACAGACATCGCCATCATTCATCACATATTCCTTGCCCTCTAAACGTACCAAACCCTTTTCCTTGGCTTTGGCCTCGCCTCCGGCCTCTGTCAAATCACGCCAATTAACAACTTCGGCGCGAATAAATCCTTTTTCAAAATCAGTATGAATCACACCAGCCGCCTGAGGTGCTTTTGTACCCCGCTTGATGGTCCAGGCCTTGGTCTCCATTTCTCCCGAAGTAAAATAAGTAATCAAATTCAAAGCATTGTAGGCCTTAACTATTAAGCGATCCAAGCCCGAGGCATCAAGTTGCAAGGCCTGCAAATAATTTTTCGCTTCGTCTTCAGGTAATTCAGCCAACTCAGCTTCAATCTTGGCGGAGATGGTTAAAAAATCTGTTTCTTGAAAAACCTTATCTTCATCAACATTCAAAACATAAATCATCGGCTTCAAAGTCAACAAGCACAAATCACGCACCAACAAACGATCTTCATTATCAATAATAATTTCTGAAGCCAATTGTCCGGCTTCTAAACCGTTTTTTAATTTTTCTAAAATCGGCTGGACTTCAAGTGCTTCTTTTTTGCCGGCGCGAACTTCTTTGCTGTTAGCATCATAACGGCGAGTGACTGTTTCTAAATCAGCTAAAACAAGTTCCATATTAATCACCTCGCGATCATCTTGAGGATTGACACGACCAGCCACATGAATAATATTGCTGTCAGAAAACTCGCGTACCACTTGAACAATCGCATCCACCTCGCGAATATTAGCTAAAAACTTGTTGCCCAAACCCTCACCCCGGCTAGCACCTTTAACAATTCCAGCAATATCAATAAACTCAATAGTGGTCGGTACTATTTTAGCGGAATTAGAAACTTTCGCCAATTGCTCCAAACGTTCATCCGGTACCGGAACTACGCCGACATTCGGATCAATTGTACAAAAAGGATAATTGGAAGCATCAACTTGTTTTTTGGTTAAAGCTTTAAACAGTGTTGATTTGCCAACATTAGGCAAACCGACAATGCCGATAGAAAAAGACATAATAAATTATAATAAATTCATAATAGCACGAGCCAGTTTTTCGCTGTCGTGGCGAATCAAGGGACGAGTTTTTCCATTTTCTTGAGCTAATGGCTCTTCATCAGCCAAATCCGCCAAGACCACTTCATAATTATGCGGTAAAGAAAATTCCGGCTTCACAAAAAAAGATTTTTCTGCCAAATAATTGTCTAACAATTTCGGCGAGGGCTCGTGATTGTTAACCAAAACGAAATCCAGCGGACCGCCTAAATATTTTTCAACCACACCGGCAAAATCTTGAGCGCAAAAATTATCTGTCTCACCATTTTTGGTCATAATGTTGGTGATATAAATTTTTTTAGCACGACTATTTCTAATCGCTTCACTAATCCCATCTACCAACAAATTTGGCACGACCGAAGTATACAAATCGCCCGGGCCAATCACGATTAAATCAGAATCATTAATAGCCGAGATAGTTTTTTTGTAGGCAAAAGCGCGTGGCTCTAAAAAAACTTTATCAATCTTTAAATTAGTATCATGTTGCGGTTTGTCAATCGCCGACTCACCTACCACGATTCTGCCATCAGACAATTTAGCGCATAAATCGGACTTGTCTAAAGTGGCCGGCAGAACCTTGCCTTTGGCCTCTAACAATTCTGATGCGACATCCAAAGCGCCAGGTAAATCTCCGGTGATTTTGGTCAAAGCAGTCAAAATCAAATTACCCAAATTATTGTTTTCTTTTTGACCATCAAAACGATATTCAAAAATCCTACGCCAAATATCAGAACGCTTTTCTGACAAAGCCACCAAACAACGACGCAAATCGCCAGGTGGCAAAACTCCGAATTCATCACGCAAACTGCCCGAAGAACCACCGGAATCGGCAGTAGAAACAATTGAAGTCAGATCAATATCATAATTTTTCAAACCCTGCAAAACCGTATAACTGCCGGTTCCGCCACCAATAACTGTAATTTTGTTCATAAAATAATTAATCAACGGCCACAAAACAAAAAAGAAGCGAATGCCGATTGCTTAAAAATATAACAGAAAAATGAAAAAAAATCAACTGCCACTTAGCACACTTAATTTATACTTAATTGCCAAAAAAAAGATTTTTAAGTATAATTAAAATGTTTTATGAAAATCATTTATGGCTTATCCGGCCAGGGATTCGGTCACTCGGCTCGTTCACGCGAACTGATACACCACCTCATCACCGCCGGACACCAATTAAAAATACTTACTTACGGACAATCGCTATTTTTGCTTGAAGAGTATCAGGATTTAATTGAGCCGATACCCGGCTTGGTTTTGATTTATAATGGAAATCGCTTGAGCTATCCTCAAACTATTTGGCAAAACCTAAAAAAAATAAGTCAGCAGATAACTGTTTGGCGACGATTAAAAAAAAGCTTCGCTGATTTCAATCCCGACTTAGTGATTACTGATTTTGAACCTTTAACCGCCAGATTAGCTCGAAGTTTCCATAAACCACTTATATCCTTTGATAACCAACATCAGCTGACCAGAACAAAAATAAAAAAAATAAAAAAATACCGTCGGGACTTGTGGCTTGATAATCTAATAGTTAATTTAATGATCGGCCGAGCTGATTATTAT